>NZ_JBHZAN010000024.1:0-183830 GCF_042754285.1 Streptomyces sp. NPDC059224 | reverse complement strand
GGTCACCGGCGGCCGCCGCGGCGGGAGTCGGGGCTCAGCTGGTCAGGCGGGCGATCGCCTCGTCCACCGTCAGCTCCTCGCGCTCGCCCGTCTTGCGGTCCTTGAGCTCCAGGACGCCCTCGCCGGAGCGGCGGCCCGCGATCAGGATCTGCGGTACGCCGATCAGCTCGGCATCCGTGAACTTCACGCCCGGGGAGACGCCGGCCCGGTCGTCGACCAGGACGCGCAGCCCGCCCGCCCGCAGCTTCTCGGAGACCTCCAGGGCGAGTTCGATCTGCGGCGCCTTGCCGGCGGCCACGACGTGCACGTCGGCCGGGGCGACCTCACGCGACCAGACCAGGCCCTTCTCGTCGGCGGTCTGCTCGGCGAGGGCGGCGACGGCGCGGGAGACGCCGATGCCGTAGGAGCCCATGGTGACGCGGACCGGCTTGCCGTGCTGGCCGAGGACGTCCAGCTTGAGGGCGTCGGCGTACTTGCGGCCCAGCTGGAAGATGTGGCCGATCTCGATGGCGCGGTCCAGCTTGAGGCCGGTGCCGCACTTCGGGCAGGGGTCGCCGTCCTGCACGACCACGACGTCCACGAACTCGTCGACCTCGAAGTCCCGCCCGGACACCACGTTCCTGGCGTGCGTGCCCGCCTTGTTGGCGCCGGTGATCCAGCCGGTGCCGGGGGCGATGCGCGGGTCGGCGATGTACTTCACCTTCTCGCCGAGGCCCTGCGGACCCACGTAGCCGCGCACCAGGTCGGGACGGCCGGCGAAGTCGGTCTCGGTGACCAGCTCGACGGCGGCCGGGGCGAAGTGCGCCTCGACCTTGTCCATGTCGACCTCGCGGTCACCCGGGACACCGACGGCCACGATCTCGCCGTCGACCTTCACCAGCAGGTTCTTCAGGGTGGCGGAGGCCGGCACGCCGAGGTGGGCGGCGAGGGTCTCGATGGTCGGGGTGTCCGGGGTCGGGATCTCCTCGAGCGCGGGCACGCCGGACGCGTCCACCGGCCTGAGCTCATAGCTGATCGCCTCGGTGTTGGCCGCGAAGTCGCAGTTCGGGCAGTCGGCGAAGGTGTCCTCGCCCGCCTCGGCCGGGGCCAGGAACTCCTCGGACTTGGAACCGCCCATGGCGCCCGCGGTGGCGGCGCAGATGCGGTAGTCGAGGCCGAGGCGCTCGAAGATCCGCTGGTATGCCGCGCGGTGCAGGGCGTAGGAGTGGGCGAGGCCGTCGTCGTCCAGGTCGAAGGAGTAGGAGTCCTTCATCAGGAACTCGCGGCCGCGCAGGATGCCGGCCCGCGGACGGGCCTCGTCCCGGTACTTGCTCTGGATCTGGTAGAGGATGACCGGCAGGTCCTTGTAGGAGGACGCCTGGTCCTTCACCAGCAGGGTGAAGATCTCCTCGTGGGTCGGTCCGAGGAGGTAGTCGCCGCCCTTGCGGTCCTGGAGGCGGAACAGCTCGGCGCCGTACTCCTCCCAGCGGCCGGTCGCCTCGTACGGCTCCCGGGGCAGGAGCGCCGGGAGCAGCACCTCCTGGCCGCCGATCGCGTCCATCTCCTCGCGGACGATCCGCTCGATGTTGGAGAGCACCTTCAGGCCGAGGGGCAGCCAGGACCAGATGCCGGCCGCGGTGCGGCGGACGTAGCCGGCGCGGACGAGGAGCTTGTGGCTGAGGACCTCGGCGTCCGCCGGGTCGTCACGCAGCGTCTTCGCCATCAACTGGGACATGCGTTGGACCGGTGCGTTCGCCATGGTTCTCGTACTCCTGCCGGGAAAGGTTGATGGCTAGGAGGTTAGCCGGGCCTGCTGCGCCGGTGGAAATCCGTTAACGGGGCTCGCTCCCCGGGCGGCGCAACGGCAGGGGGGCGCCCATCACGGCGTACGGCTTCGGCGCGCTCGGGAAGTGGACCTGGCGGGCGAGGTCCACGTAGCCGAGGGAGTGGTAGAGGCCGCGGGCCGGGCTGTCGACGTCGATCGCGGAGAGGATCGAGCGGGGCTCGGTGGCGCGGTCCGTGATCGTCGTGATCAGCCGGCGGCCGACGCCGCGGTTCTGATGGCGGGGGTGCACGTGCAGCTCGGTGATCACGAAGGAGTCGTCGAGCCAGTCGGCGTGGCCCTGGGCCCGGAGGTAGGGCTCGACGACGGTCGACCACCAGTGGGTGCGGCTGTTCGGCATGCCGTAGACGAAGCCGACGAGCAGGCCGTCGGCGGTGGCTCCGAGGGCTCTGGCACCGGGGTACTGCATATGGCGCACGACGATCTGGCGGCGTACGGCTACCTCGTCGGGGCCCAGGCCGAAGGCGATCGCTTGGACTGCCAGGGCCTCGTCCACGTGGGAGGAGAGGTCCAGGGGGCCGATCGCGAGGTCCATGGGGGGAGGGTACAGGCAGGCCACGGTTCCCGCCCCTGCCTCCTGTGGCGGGGGAACCGTCAGAACAGGACGCTCATGAACGCGCCGACTTCCTGGAAGCCCACCCGCAGATACGTCCTGCGCGCCGCCGTGTTGAAGTCGTTGACGTAGAGGCTGACCACCGGGGCCACGTCGGTGAGCGCGTAGCGCAGGACCGCGGCCATGCCGGGCGCCGCCAGACCCATGCCCCGGTACTCGGGGGCCACCCACACGCCCTGGATCTGGCAGGCGTCCGGGGTCGCCGCGCCGATCTCCGCCTTGAAGACCACCCTGCCGCCGTCGTCGAGCCGGGCGAACGAGCGGCCGGAGCCGACGAGTTCGGCAACCCTCGCCTGGTAGAGGAGGCCGCCGTCGCCGGCCATCGGCGAGACGCCCACCTCCTCGGTGAACATCGCCACGCACGCCGGCATGATCGTCTCCATCTCGTCCTTGCGGATGCGGCGGACGTACGGATCCGGGGCGATGTCGGCGGGCATCCGCTCGGTGACCATCAGGGGCTGGTGGGCGCGGACCTCGCGGGCCGGGCCCCAGTGCGGTTCGAGGAGCCGCCACAGCAGTGCGGTGGCCTCGCTGGGCCCGACGATGGAGGAGCAGCGGCGGCCGGCCCGGCGGGCGCGGTCGGCGAACGCGCGGACCGCGCGGGGGGTGGCACAGATCGGGACCAGGTTGGCGCCGGCGTAGCAGAGGGACGTGAGCATGCCGTCCTCGTACCAGCCCCACATCTCGCCGCCGAGGCGCCAGGGGTCGAGGCCGGCCACCTGGACACGTGAGGTCACGAAGGCGTTCGTGACCGGCTCGCGGTCGAGTACGGCGAGCGCGGCGTCCAGGTCACTCGGTTCGAGCACCCGAGAGGTGGTCTGCGTCAACACGTGCGGGGCCTCACACTGAGGGGTTCTGCTGATCTCCGCACTGTACCTGCGGAAGCCTGGCCGTGCCGCCCCGTGTGGGTGACCCTGGGCTCTGCCCTACCGTCGCCCGCCGTCCCGCCGTCGGGGCCTGCCGCCTCCCGCGCCCCCGCTTTCAGACGCCCATGGACCGGTGAAAGCCCGTCCGTTCGCACGTGCGGGTGGCCGGTGGCCGCTCGCGAGTTTCGCCGCGCCCCCTTCGGGGCGGCGGGGGCGAAGAACCCTCCCCCGCCGGCCGAGGACTCCCTCAGCCCGCCACCGAGATCGACGGCTCGCCGGAGGCCACACCGTCCGCCTCCATCTGTTCGGCCAGCTTCATGGCCTCCTCGATGAGGGTCTCCACGATCTTGGACTCGGGGACGGTCTTGATGACCTCGCCCTTGACGAAGATCTGCCCCTTGCCGTTGCCGGAGGCGACGCCGAGGTCGGCCTCGCGGGCCTCGCCGGGGCCGTTCACCACGCAGCCCATGACCGCGACGCGCAGCGGAACCTCCATGCCGGTCAGGCCCGCCGTGACCTCCTCGGCCAGCTTGTAGACGTCGACCTGGGCGCGTCCGCAGGACGGGCAGGAGACGATCTCCAGGCCGCGCTGCTTGAGGTTGAGGGACTCCAGGATCTGGTTGCCGACCTTGACCTCCTCGACCGGAGGAGCCGACAGGGAGACCCGGATGGTGTCGCCGATGCCCTCGGAGAGCAGCGCGCCGAAGGCCACCGCCGACTTGACGGTGCCCTGGAAGGCGGGGCCGGCCTCCGTGACGCCGAGGTGCAGCGGGTAGTCGCACTGGGCGGCGAGCTGCCGGTACGCCTCGATCATCACGACCGGGTCGTTGTGCTTGACGGAGATCTTGATGTCCCGGAAGTCGTGCTCCTCGAAGAGGGACGCCTCCCACAGGGCCGACTCGACCAGGGCCTCGGGGGTCGCCCTGCCGTACTTCTGCAGCAGCCGGCGGTCCAGGGAGCCGGCGTTGACGCCGATGCGGATCGGAGTGCCGTGGTCCTTGGCGGCCGCCGCGATCTCCTTGACCTTGTCGTCGAACTGCTTGATGTTGCCGGGGTTCACCCGGACCGCGGCGCAGCCGGCCTCGATGGCCGAGAACACGTACTTCGGCTGGAAGTGGATGTCCGCGATCACCGGAAGCTGGGACTTCCTCGCGATGGTGGCGAGGGCGTCGGCGTCGTCCTGGGTGGGGCAGGCGACGCGGACGATCTGACATCCGGACGCGGTGAGCTCGGCGATCTGCTGGAGCGTGGCGCCGATGTCCGAGGTACGGGTCGTGGTCATCGACTGGACCGAGACCGGGGCGTCTCCGCCGACAGCCACGGAGCCGACCTGGATCTGCCGGCTCTTCCGGCGCTCGGCGAGCTTGGTCGGAACGGACGGCATGCCGAGAGAAATCGCAGTCATCTGCTGTGCAACCCCAAGTCGTGGATCTAGGTCCAGGTCCCGTCGAAAGCGGGTTCCAGTGTCCGAGATTACGGCACCGGACCAGGCGCGAGCACATCCCCTACCGCTAAACCCACTCGATGGAAGCGGCCCGGAACACAGCGTTCCGAGCCGCTTCGAACGTCGTGTGGCCACGAGATTTTCAGGGGGTTAACCGGCCCACCGCGGCAGGCGGTGTCCGGCCGCTAGCTGATCTTGACCGGGTTGACCACGTCGGCCACCAGGACGAGCAGGGTGAAGCAGATGAACACACCCGCCACCACGTAGGCCACCGGCATCAGCTTCGCCACGTCGAAGGGGCCGGGGTCCGGGCGGCGCAGCACCCTGGCCAGGTTCCGGCGCAGGGACTCCCACAGGGCGCCGGCGATGTGGCCGCCGTCCAGCGGGAGCAGCGGGAGCATGTTGAAGAGGAACAGGGAGAGGTTGAACCCGGCCACCAGCATCAGGGCCATGGCCAGCTGCTGCGTGGGCGGGATGTCGAGGGTGAAGATCTCGCCGCCGACCCGCGCCGCGCCGACCACGCCCATCGGGGAGTCCGGCTGGCGGGGGGCGCCGTCGAAGGCCGCGTCCCACAGGGCCGGGATCTTGCCGGGCAGGCCGGCGATGGAGTCGACGGCCTCGCCGAGCCGGTCCCCCATCCAGGTCACCGACTGGCCGAGGTCCTGGCGGACGATGCCGGAGGCGGCACTGAAGCCGAGGAAGCCCGCCGAGACGTACTGGCCCGTGACGATCTGGCCGCTGGAGTCCTTCTTGGCGACCTGGTTGGTGGCGATCTTCGCGTGCAGGGTGACGTCCTGGCCCTTGCGGTCGACGACGATCGCGACGTCCTTGCCGGGGGTGGCGCGGATCAGGTCGGAGAGCTGGTTCCAGCTGGTGGTCCGCACCCCGTCGAAGGAGACGATCTTGTCGCCGGCCTTCAGCCCCGCGGCGGCGGCCGGGGAGGCCGCGTCGGTCGTCCTGCAGCTGTCGCGGTTCTCGCTCTGGGCGATCACGCACTGGGAGACGGAGCTGACGGTGGTGGTCTGCTGGCTGATCCCGAAGCCCATCAGGACCGTGAGGAACAGGGCCACCGCGAGGATCAGGTTCATGAAGGGGCCCGCGAACATCACGATCACGCGCTTCCAGGGCGCGCGCGTGTAGAAGAGGCGGGACTCGTCGCCGGGCTGGAGCTCCTCGAAGGCGGCCGAACGGGCGTCCTCGATCATGCTGCGCCAGGGGGAGGTGGAGCGCGCGGTGATACGGCCGTCGGCGCCCGGCGGGAACATGCCGATCATGCGGATGTAGCCGCCGGCCGGGATGGCCTTGAAGCCGTACTCGGTCTCGCCCTTGTGCCGCGACCAGATGGTCGGGCCGAAGCCGACCATGTACTGCGGGACGCGGATGCCGAAGAGCTTGGCGGTGGACAGATGCCCCAGCTCGTGCCAGGCGATCGAGACCAGCAGGCCGACCACGAAGACGACTATGCCGAGGATCATCATCAGGGCTGTCATGCACGCGCCTCCGCGGTCGCCGTCTGTGCTGTCAGTTCCCGGGCCCGGGCCCGGGCCCAGGTCTCCGCTTCGAGTACGTCCGGCACGGTGAGCGAAGTTCCCGTACGAGGAGTGCCGTGTTCCTCGACCACCCGGGTGACGGTATCCATGATCCCGTTGAAGGGCAGCAGACCGCTCCGGAACGCCTCTACGCATTCCTCGTTGGCGGCATTGAACACCGCCGGCGCCGTGCCCGCGAGCTCACCGACGTGCCGGGCGAGGTTCACGGAGGGGAAGGCCTCGTTGTCCAGTGGGAAGAACTCCCAGGTGGAGGCCTTGCTCCAGTCGAAGGCGGGGGCGGCGTCCGGGACCCGTTCGGGCCAGCCGAGACCGATGGCGATCGGCCCCCGCATGTCGGGGGGCGTCGCCTGCGCGATCGTGGATCCGTCCGTGAACTCGACCATCGAGTGGACATACGACTGCGGATGCACGACCACCTCAATCCGGTCGAAGGGAATGTCGTACAGGAGGTGCGCCTCGATCACTTCCAGTCCCTTGTTGACCAGGGTGGCCGAGTTGATCGTGATGACCGGTCCCATCGCCCAGGTGGGGTGGGCGAGTGCCTCCTCGACGGTGACCCGCGCCAGGTCGGCCTTGGTACGGCCGCGGAAGGGTCCCCCGGACGCGGTGACGACCAGCCTGCGGACGTCGGCCCGGGTCCCCGACGCCAGCGACTGGAAGAGCGCCGCGTGCTCGGAGTCGACCGGGATGATCTGACCGGGTTTGGCGAGCGCCTTGACCAGCGGTCCGCCGACGATCAGCGACTCCTTGTTGGCGAGCGCGAGGGTGTGGCCCGCCTCCAGGGCGGCGAGGGTGGGCGCGAGGCCGATGGAGCCGGTGATGCCGTTGAGGACCGTGTGGCAGTCGGAAGCGGCGACCCGGGTGGCCGCCTCCGGTCCGGCGAGGATCTCGGGAAGCGGCTCGCCGGGTCCGTACAGGCCGGTCAGGGCCTCGCGCAGCGCCGCTACGACGTCCTCGCGGGCGACCGCGACGGTCCGTACCCGCAGCCGGTGCGCCTGCTCGGCGAGGAGGGCGACCCGGCCGCCGTTGGCGGACAGTGCGGTGACCCGGAAGCGGCCGGGGTTGCGCAGGACGAGGTCGATGGCCTGGGTGCCGATGGATCCGGTGGAGCCGAGGATCACCACGTCCTTGGGGCCGTCGCCCGCGAGCGGGTCGTAGACGAGGTGCGGGTCGGCGAGGGGGGCCGGACTGGCAGGACTGTCGGTCATCCCCCCATTGTGGCCGCAACCGGGGGCCCGTAGGACAGCGCGTCCCTCACCCGGGTGCCTTATCAGGTCTTGGCGCTCTATGGAGCGTAATTCCCTTTGTGAGGTTCACGTGAAGATCATGTGATAACACTTCTCTCGGGCCGGCAGGGGGTCGGTCCGACCGGAAGACATCCTGGGGGGATCTCTCCATGCGTACTGTGCGCATACGTGTCGCCGTGCCCGCGCTCGCGGGCGCCGCGCTGCTCACCGGCACCCTGCTCAGCACCCCGGCGCAGGCCGCCGGCGGCGTGACCATCTACCACGTGTGGTTCGACAGCCCGGGCAGCGACCGGGGCTCCAACACGAGCCTCAACGGCGAGTGGGTGCAGATCAAGAACACCGGCGGCTCGGCCGTCTCGATCAAGGGCTGGGTCCTGAAGGACGCCTCCAACCACCGCTACGTCTTCAAGAACATCAAGATCGGCGCTCACAAGACGATGAAGGTGCACACCGGCCGGGGCACGGACACCGCGTCGGACAAGTTCCAGAACCGTGGCGCCTACGTGTGGAACAACACCAGCGACACGGCGACCCTGACGAAGGCGACCGGCAGCAAGGTCGACTCCTGCTCCTGGACGACGCGGGATCCGAGCGACAAGTACTGCTGACCTACTCGAAGGGGCGGCGGACGTTCTCGTGCCGCGACGGCCCGGGGGTCGCGTCGGCGATCCACGGGCCCTCGCCCGACGGGTCGACGATCCCCCGCTCCAGCCACTCGTAGGAGCCGCCGAGCACGCCCTTGACGACCTTGCGGTCCAGGTCGTCGGTGTTCGACCACAGGCGCGCGAACAGCTCGTCGACGCGGACCCGGGACTGCCGGCAGAACGCGTCGGCGAGCTGGTAGGCCTCACGGCCGTGGTCGCCCTGACGGCGCAGCAGTTCGGCGCGCACACAGGCCGCGCTCATCGCGAACAGCTCGGCGCCGATGTCCACGATCCGGCCCAGGAAGCCCTGCTTGGTCTCCATGCGGCCCTGCCAGCGGGACATGGCGTAGAAGGTGGACCGGGCGAGCTTGCGGGAGTGCCGCTCGACGTAGCGCAGATGCGGGGAGAGGTCCACGCCGTGCTTGAAGTCGCCGTACGCCGTGGGGAGCTGCCCCGGACCCGCGACCAGCTTCGGCAGCCACTTGGCGTAGAAGACACCCGCGTTCGCCCCCGCCCTGGCCTTGTCCTGGAGGGACTTGTCGGGGTCGATGAGGTCGCCCGCGACCGAGAGGTGGGCGTCGACGGCCTCGCGGGCGATCAGCAGGTGCATGATCTCCGTGGAGCCCTCGAAGATGCGGTTGATGCGCAGGTCGCGCAGGAGCTGCTCGGCGGGCACGGCGCGTTCGCCGCGTGCCGCCAGGGACTCCGCAGTCTCGAAGCCTCGGCCGCCGCGGATCTGGACCAGCTCGTCCGCCATCAGGCAGCCCATCTCGGACCCGTAGAGCTTGGCGAGGGCGGCCTCGATCCGGATGTCGTTGCGGCTCTCGTCGGCCATCTGGGAGGACAGGTCGACGACCGCCTCCATGGCGAAGGTGGTGGCGGCGATGAAGCTGATCTTGGAGCCGACCGCCTCGTGCAGCGCGACCGGCTTGCCCCACTGCTCCCGGACGGCCGACCACTCGCGGGCGATCTTCAGACACCACTTGCCGGCGCCCACGCACATCGCGGGGAGCGAGAGCCGGCCGGTGTTGAGGGTGGTGAGGGCGATCTTCAGGCCCGCGCCCTCGGGGCCGATGCGGTTGGCGGCGGGGACCCGGACCTGATGGAAGCGGGTGACGCCGTTCTCGATGCCGCGCAGGCCCATGAAGGCGTTGCGGTTCTCGACCGTGATGCCCTCGGAGCCGGCCTCGACGACGAAGGCCGTGATGCCGCCCTTGCCGCCCTCGGTCTTCGGGACCCGGGCCATGACCACGAGGAGGTCGGCGACCACCCCGTTGGTGGTCCACAGCTTGACCCCGTCGAGGACGTAGTCGTCCCCGTCCCGTACGGCGGTGGTGCCCAGGCGGGCCGGGTCCGAGCCGACGTCCGGCTCGGTGAGCAGGAACGCGGAGATGTCGGTGCGGGCGCAGCGGGGCAGGAAGGCGTCCTTCTGCTCCTGGGTGCCGAAGATCTTCAGCGGCTGGGGCACGCCGATCGACTGGTGGGCCGAGAGCAGCGCGCCGACCGCCGGGTTCGCGGAGCCGACCAGGGCGAGGGCCTTGTTGTAGTAGACCTGGGTGAGGCCGAGGCCGCCGTACTTGGTGTCGATCTTCATCCCGAGGGCGCCGATCTCCTTGAGGCCGCTGATGACCTCGTCGGGGATGCGGGACTCGCGCTCGATGCGGGCCGAGTCGATCTTCGTCTCGCAGAACTCGCGGAGCCGCGCGAGGAACTCCTCGCCGCGGCGCACGTCCTCGTCCGCGGGGAGCGGATGCGGGTGGATGAGGTCGAGCCGGAAGCGCCCGAGGAACAGTTCCTTGGCGAAGCTCGGCTTGCGCCAGTCCTGTTCCCGGGCGGCCTCCGCCACCTGACGGGCCTCCCGCTCGGTGACGGTGGGTTTTTTGGTGGTGGGGGCGGACATTGAGGCTCACCTCGCCACGAAAGGGGTTGTGTGCGGACCGTTCGTTACCGACCAGTGCTACTGGATCGTTGGTACCTGAAACGGGCCGCCCCCACCAGTCCTCGCGGTCCGATCGGGTCACCCGGACCCGCCGATGCCGTCCACGGTGTCGCACCGGGAGGGTCGCCCGGGGGACGGTTCGGCCAGGGCAGGCCGCCATGGACTGTCGAAGCGCTTCGACGCCCTATGGACACCCACCCCCACTGGAGCTACTGTCGAACCACCCTCACTCCCCCTTTGTCAGCAAGGCGCACTGTCGAAGCGCTTCACACAACTTGGAGAGCTGGATGGTCACCCTCGCCGAGGTCGCCCAGCACGCCGGAGTCTCGGCGAGCACGGTGAGCTATGTCCTCAGCGGCAAGCGGTCCATCTCCACCACCACCCGCCAACGGGTCGAGCAGAGCATCCGCGAGCTGGGCTACCACCCGAACGCCGGCGCCCGCGCCCTGGCCAGCAGCCGGTCGAACATCATCGCTCTCATGATCCCGCTGCGCACGGACATGTACGTGCCGGTGATGATGGAGATCGCGATCGCGGTCGCCACCACGGCCCGCACGCACGGCTACGACGTGCTGCTGCTCACCGGCGAGGAAGGGCCGGACGCGGTGCGCCGGGTCACCGGCAGCGGACTGGCCGACGCGATGATCCTGATGGACGTGGAACTGGAGGACGAACGGCTGCCGCTGCTCCGGGGGACCCACCAGCCTTCCGTACTCATCGGGCTGCCCGCCTCCACCACCGGGCTGACCTGCGTAGATCTCGACTTCGGGGCGACCGGGGCGCTGTGCGTGGAGCACCTCGCCGAACTCGGCCACCACGACATCGCCGTCATCGGCGAGGCTCCCGCGGTCTACGAGCGGCACACCGGATTCGCCGAGCGCACCCTCGACGGACTGCGGTCCCGGGCCCGGGAACTGGGTCTCAGGGTGCTGCACCGGCCGTGCGAGGGCGGTTACGACGCGATGGCCGTCACCCTGGCCCGGATCTTCGACGAGCGCCCGGGCACCACGGGCTTCGTCGTGCAGAACGAGTCCGCGGTCGAGCCGCTCCTCGCGCTGCTGCGCCAGCAGGGCCGGGCCGTGCCCGAGGACGTGTCGGTGGTCGCGATCTGCCCGGACCAGGTCGCCGTCCAGGCATCGGTGCGACTGACGTCGGTCGCCATCCCCGCCCAGGAGATGGGCCGGTACGCCGTGGAGCACCTGGTGGCCAAGCTGGGCGGCCGCGGTGGTGACGAAGTCCTCCTGGTCGCGCCCGAGTTGACGGTACGGGCGAGCACGGGCCCGGCGCCGGCCGGGTCCTGACCCCCTTGCAGTGCCCCGCCGTTCCGGGGCACCCCGTGTCTGCACCCGTCCAGGAGCCCGCCTGGTCAGTCAGCCTGCCGAAGACCCGTCCGCCGTGGCGCCGCCCGAAGTGAGCCTCGCGCACTCCCCGCCCACCGTCGACGTTCCGTGAGCGGGACGGCGCCCTGGAGTGGAGCGGCCGGCAGGAGACGCTGCGGGTCGAGCCGCGGGGGCCGGACGCGGTCCGGGTGCGTGCCCGGCTCGGCGGCCGGATCCTCGACGGCCTGCCGGGCGCGCTGGGTCGACCGTCAAGATCGCCGGCGGTGAGGGACGGCTGACGGTCGGCGGCCTGACCGTGGGGGTGCCCGCCGTGGGGCTGGTCCGGTTCCTGCGCACCGACGGCCTCGCGGAGATCCTGGCCGAGGAGCGCGCCCACTTCCGGTGGCCCTGCCCACGCCTGTACACCGCCGCGGGAGGCGGCCATCACCGGCGGCCTCCGGCCACCGTCTCGGCGAATGTCTCAACTCCAGAGCGCGGTGGGGTAGTTGGCAGGAGTAATAGATATCTCCTGCCTCCTGTTCCCCCCGAAGGGCCCCGTCGCCGTGTCCTTTGCGCCGTTCCCCCTCACGCTGGCCAATCTGCTGCTCGGACCCGCCTCCCGCAGCCGCCGCACACCGGACCGGACCTTCGAGCGACTGCTCGACGCGGCCGGATGGACGGAGGGCGACGAACCGTTCGCCGACGGCTTCCGTCACCTGCTGCGATGGTGGTCCGGCGCCGAACACCTCACCCCCGTCGGCTGGCTGTCGGCGCGCGGCCACATCGGCCGGCACCTCGCCAACCGGGCTCGCGTCCGCCGGCTGCTCGCCGAACACCCCGGGATCGAGCGGGAGTCCGTCGACCGGCCGGTGTTCGTGGTGGGCCTGCCCCGCACCGCCACCACGCTGACGCACGGCGTGCTCTCCCTCTCCGCGGACCACCGCTGCCCGCTGCTCTGGGAGCTGCTCACCCCCGGCCTCGAACCGGGCCCCGAGAAGCGGCGGAAGGCGATCGCCGCCGCCCGCCGCCTGGTCGGCGGGATCGATCTCTTCGCCCCGGGCTTCCGCCATGTCCACCACCTGCGCCCGGCGGGCCCGGAGGAGTGCACCTTCGCACTGCCGCACACGGTGATGCCGCTGTCCCAGGCGGTGATCCCGGAGTACCTGTCCTGGCACGAGAGCCATGACTTCGTGGCCGACTACCGGTATCTCAAGCAGATCTACCAGGTGCTCCAGTACGGCCGCCCGCGCCGCCGCTGGGTGCTGAAGTCCCCGCTGCACCTGGAGAACCTGGACGCGCTGCGCGCGGTCTTCCCGGACGCCACCATCGTGTGGACGCACCGCGACCCGGCCACCGCCGTGGCCTCGTTCTGCAGCCTGGTCGAGCACGGCATGGCGGTCAGCACCCGGCCCCTCGACCTGAACGGGATCGGCGCCACCTGGCTGGAGCTGCTCAGCCGCTCGGCCGCCCGCGGCCTGGCCGCCCGGGCGCGCATCCCCGGCGAGGCGCTGGTGGACGTGCCGTACACCTGGCTCGGCACAAACCCGGCGGCGGGCGCCCCGAAGCTCTACGCGGCCGTCGGCGCCCGCTGGACCGAGGCCGACGCGGCCCGCCTTCCCGCCGTCGCCGCCCGTCCCCGTGGCACCCGCGTCCACAGCTACGACCTGGCCCGCTACGGCCTCACCCGCGCGGACGTCGACGCGGCCTTCGCGGACTACAACGAGCTGCGCGCACGGGTCGACCGGGCATGACCGTGCGGGACCGGCCCGCTCTGCTCAACCCCCGCTGACGGTCAGGCTGTTGGCGGTGACGTTCAGGCCACCGGACGAGCTGGTGATCTCGTAGCCGAACTGCACGTCGCCGAACCAGCCCTTGGTGTCCTTGATCCACTACAGGACCGGCAGGATGCCGACCGTGCCGGAACCGGAGTTGGAGCCGGATGAACGAGTAGACGTCGTCCGAGCCGTTGTTGTCCTTGTAGACGGTCCGGGTGTTGCCGCCCGGGGTGAGCGTGCCCTGCGAGGTGCCGAGCGGGCCGACGGCTCCGGTCTTGTCGACCCAGAGACGAGCGTACGGGTGTCGGGCTCGCTGGAACTCGCCCTGGACCGCAGGCCGTCGGCGGCCGTGCTGACACTCGCCGAGCCGACACCCGGTCCGTACGCCTACGTCACGCCGACCGCGGGCTTCGCCGCCACGGGCGTGCACGACATCCGGCTGCGGCTGCGCGGCCGGTGGCGGGAAGGGCCGGCGAAAACCCGTTGGCGGACCACGGCGGCCCCTGCTACGTTCCTGACGGCCGTGCGAGAGAACCAGGAGGTGGTACCCGTGAACACACTGACGACATGGGTGCTCCCCTCCGGGGTCACGGCCGGGCGATAGGTCGTCCGGGAGCGCCGCTCACGCGCATTCCCGAAAGGCACGGCCATGCGTCTCACCTCGGAGCGACGCCTCGACGACGGCGTCCTCGAACACACATTCACCCTCGGCGATGTCCCGGGCATCCTGTGGACACCCGGATCCGTGTCCGGACCGGTGCCGCTGATCCTGCTCGGACACCCCGGCGGACTGCACCGGATGCACCCCCGGCTGGTGGCCCGGGCCCGGCACTCCGCGGCGGACGGTTTCGCCGCGGCCACCATCGAGCTCCCCGGAAGCGGTGACCGGCCCCGCTCCCCGGCCCTGGAGGAGGCCCGCGCCGACCTGCGTCGGGCGCTGGAGGCCGGCGAGCCGGTCGGCGACGACATCGTGGACCGGCTCGTCCTCCCGCTGGTCGGCCAGGCGGTCCCGGAATGGCGGACCGCCCTGGACGCCCTCCTCGCGCTGCCCGGGATCGGCGGCCCGGTCGGCTACTCGGGGGGAGTGATCTCCGTCGGGACCCGGCTGGCGGCGGTCGAGCCGCGCATCACGGCCGCCGTGCTGTTCGCCGGGAGTTTCGTACCCCGCGCCATCTTCGAGGAGGCCCGTCGGGTCACCGTTCCGCTGCACGTCCTGCTGCAGTGGGACGACGAGGGCAACGACCGGCAGGCGGCCCTGGACCTGTTCGACGCCTTCGGCTCCAAGGAGAAGACGCTGCACGCCAACATGGGCGGGCACACCGGCGTCCCGCAGTTCGCGGGGGACGCCGCGGCCCAGTTCTTCGCCCGGCACCTGAGGTGACGCCGGGCCGAGCGGCCGGACGCGGCTGAGGTACACCAGCGGCCGGAGCCCCCGCACAGCGGGCTCCGGCCGTGGTGTCCTGTCCGTGGCAGGTCAGAGGGCGAGGCCGGTGAGGACCAGGACCCGCTCGTAGGTGTAGTCGTCCATCGCGAACTTGACGCCCTCGCGGCCCACACCGGACTGCTTGGCGCCCCCGTACGGCATCTGGTCGGCACGGTAGGAGGGGACGTCACCGATGATGACACCGCCGACCTCAAGGGCGCGGTGGGCGCGGAAGGCGGTCTGCAGGTCGTGGGTGAACACGCCTGCCTGGAGGCCGTACTTGGAGTCGTTGGCGGCGGCGAAGGCCGCGTCCTCGCCGTACACCTTCTGCACGGTGAGGACGGGCCCGAAGACCTCCTCGCAGGAGATGGTGGTGTCGGCCGGGACCTCGGTGAGAACGGTCGGCGCGAAGGCGGCGCCGTCGCGGTCGCCGCCGGTGACCAGGGTGGCGCCGGCCTCCACGGCCTCCTTCACCCACGCTTCCACGCGCTCCGCGGCGGCCTCGCTGACCAGCGGGCCGACGTCGGTCTTCGCGTCCGCGGGGTCACCGGTGACCTGGGCCTCCACGGCGGCGACGATGCGCGGGAGCAGCCGGTCGTAGACGGACGCGTCGGCGATGACCCGCTGCACGGAGATGCAGGACTGGCCGCCCTGGTAGTTGGAGAAGGTGGCGATGCGGGTGGCCGCCCAGTCCAGGTCGGCGTCGCTCGCCCAGTCGCCGAGGACGACGGCCGCGCCGTTGCCGCCCAGCTCCAGCGTGCAGTGCTTGCGCGGGACCGAGTCCATGATCGAGTAGCCGACCTTCTCGGAACCGGTGAACGAGATGACCGGGAGCCGCTCGTCCTGGACGAGGGCGGCCATCTTGTCGTTGGCGACCGTGAGGATCGACCAGGACCCGGCCGGCAGGCCCTCGGTCTCGGCGAGCAGGTCACCGATGATCAGGCCGGACAGCGGGGTGGCGGGCGCCGGCTTGAGGATGATCGGCGCGCCGGCGGCGATGGCCGGGGCGATCTTGTGGGCGCAGAGGTTGAGCGGGAAGTTGAAGGGGGCGATACCGAGGACGACGCCCTTCGGGAACCGGCGGGTCAGCGCGAGCCGGCCCTGGCCGCCGAGGTCGGTGTCGAGCCGCTGGGCCTCGCCGCTGTTGAAGCGCCGGGCCTCCTCGGCGGCGAACCGGAACACGGAGACGGCGCGGCCGACCTCGCCGCGCGCCCACTTGATCGGCTTGCCGTTCTCGGCGGAGATCAGCTGGGCTATCTCCTCGGTCCGCTCGGCCAGACGCCGGCTGACGTGGTCGAGGGCGGCGGCGCGTACGTGGGCCGGGGTGGCGGCGAACTCGTCCCGTACGGCGTACGCGGCGGCGACGGCTTCCTCGACCTGGGCGTCGGTGGGCACGCTGACCCTGCCGACGAGGCGCCCGTCCCACGGGCTGGTGACGTCGAAGGTGTCCTCGCCGGTGACCTGACGGCCGGCGAGCCAGAAGGCGTGGGTGGCGGTCATGAGAGTCCCGGCCCTTCCGCGTGTGGGGATGTTCTTGGCTTTCGAGCTCCACCGTAGGCGCGGGAAGGAGAAGCGGCGCTTGTCCGGGGTGTAGTGGTGGGGAGTGGGGGTGCGCCTCTTTGTCAGGGACGCACGGACTGTGTTCTCCAGGGCTCCGGGGGTTCTCCGGCGCCGGTCACTCCGTCGAGGTCGCCTTGAGAGCCAGCCACAGCTCCATCCGGGCGTCCGGGTCGTCCAGGGAACGGCCCAGGATCTCCTCGACCCTGCGCATCCGGTACCTCAGCGTATGCCGGTGGACGCCCAGGTCGGCAGCGGCCGCGTCCCACTGGCCGTGCCGGGACAGCCAGGCCCGCAGGGAGGCCACCAGATCGCCGCGGCCCGTGGCGTCGTGCTCGTACAGCGCCCGCAGCAGGCCGTCCGCGAACGCCTTGACCGCGTCGTCGGCCAGCAGCGGCAGCACGGAACCGGCGGCCAGATGCTCGTGCTCGACCAGCACCCGGCCGCGCCGCCGGGCCACCGACAGTGCCTGTTCGGCCTGTTTGTAGGCGGCCGCCGCGCCGATCGGGCCGGACGGGGCGGACATCCCCATGACCAGGTCGTCCTCCGCGGCGGCGTCCTGCTCCGATACGGTCCGCGCGGTCTCGCGCGCCGCCGCGTGGTCGACGCACGCGCCCACCGCAGCACCGCCGTCGGCGGCCAGCACCACCAGCCGCTCTCCCTCGGGCACCACCAGCACCGCCTCCCCGGCGCGTGCGGCGGCCGACTCGACGGCCTCCGCGAGACCGGCGAGCAGCTCGCCGCCCGCGTCGGCGACGATCATCCGGAAGGGCGCGTCGAGAAGTCCGCCGTACAAATCCCCGGCGACCCACCGGGCGTGGTCCGGCTGGCCGGCGAGCAGCATGCGCAGCACCGCCGCGCCCACCCGCTGCTCGGCCTCGTGCAGCGAACGGGAACGTTCCGTCGTGAGCGTGAGCAGGGCGATGGCCGAGTGGACGGCGTACCGCTCGGCGGTGCCGAGGGCCGCCGCGGTGCCGACCGCCAGAGCGGCCCGGGGCCTGCGCCCGGTGCCGAGCGAGTGCAGCTCCACCCGGTCCTCGTTGTCCGGGGCGCCCACCACCGAGGAGGCCGGCGCCGGGCGCTCCCGCAGCCGTTCCACCTCGGCCGTCAGCCGGGCCGCCCGGCGGCCCGCCCACTCCGGTGCCGTGGCGACGACCGCGCCCGAGGCGTCGTAGAGCGCCGCCCAGCCGTTGACCTGCGCGGCGAGTGCGGCGAGCAGGCCCTCGGGACCGGCGCTCAGGGCCTGCCTGGTCAGTTCGCGCTGGGCGGCGAAACCCGCCGTCACCGCCCGGTACTGGTCGGCCGCGATCGCCGCCGACACGGCCTTGCTGATGGCGAGGAAGGGGGTGCGGCGCGGCACCTCCAGGAGCGGCAGGTTCTCCTGCTCGGCCGCGTCGACGAGGGCTTCCGGGATCTCGTCGTAGTTGACCCCGACGGCGAAGCCGAGGCCCACCACACCTGCTCCCACCAGGCGTTTCACATACCGGCGCATCGCCTGCGGATCGTCCGCGTCCAGCTTCAGCGCGGTGATCAGGAGCAGCTCCCCGCCCTCCATGTACGGCACCGGGTCGGCCAGCTCGCTGACATGGGCCCAGCGCACGGGCACGTCGAGGCGGTCCTCGCCCGCGCGCACGGTCAGTTTGAGCGCGGAATGGTGGACGAGCGAGGCGAGCGTCGGTGGCATCGGGCCGTCAGATCTTCTCTTGGGTCGGGAACACGTGATGACGTGCACAGAGGGCGGTGGGCCTTTGGCCGTCTCGTATGAACGACCTCTCTCGATTCTGCCTCACTGTACGGTCGCGTGTGCCCCCCTGTTCAAACCCGGCCGGCGCCACCCCTGAGGTCCACCAGCAGCGGCGGCGCGTGCTCGCCCTTGACGGAGGTCAGGGAGAGGACCGCATGGCCCGGAGGCACGCCGTGGGCGAGCTCGGAGGCCGACCAGCGTTCGCGCTCCACCTGGCGGACCGTGACCGCGCGGGCCGTGGGCGCCTTGCCGGTGATGACCTGGCGTACGGCGTGCAGCGCCTTGCCCGCCGGGGTCTCCGCGATGATCTGGCGGTCGGTCACGTCCCGGGCCTCGATCCACTCCTTGCCCCAGACCTCGGCGAAGTCCTGGCCGTCCCAGGGGGTCAGCCCGGAGAAGGCCATCCGGCAGCCGGCGGCACCCAGCAGCGGCCCGCGCAGGGGGCGCGGTACGTCGTCCAGGGTGCGCAGGGTCAGTGCCACGCCCGCGTTGGCCGACCGCAGCCGCTGGACAGCGCGTACCGCCTCCGGCGTCACCACGCCCGTCGCGTCGTCCAGGAGCAGGCAGGCGAAGAGCGAACGGTCGTCCCGGACCGTCACGCTCGTCGTGAACTGGGCGAGCACCAGCCGGGCCAGGATGCGGGAGGCGTCGGCGTGGCCGCGCTCGGGCAGGTCGATACGGACCCGGACCGGGTGGTCGAGGGCCTTGAGGGAGAAGGGCCGGGTCTGGCCGGAGGTGTCGAAGAACCCGGCGAAGGCCGGACGGTCGAGCAGGGCGAGACGGTCGGCCAGGACCGATCCGACGTCCCCCGGATGACCCATCTGCCGTTCCCTCGCGTCGAGTTCACGCAGCAGCGACTCGTGTCCGGTATCCGTCAGGGCCTTGCGGAGCGCGGCCATCGGGCCCGGGGCGCCGTCCAGGAGGCGGCGGAGCTCGGGTACGGAGGGGAAGCGGCCGTGGACCGCCCGGAACGGGCCGAGCAACTGGGCGAGGACGGTCGTGGAGCGGCGGCTGTCGCTGCCGGGGTGCGGGTCGGCGAGGTCGCCGACGAGGGCCTCGGCGAGTATGGCGGCGGCCTCGTCGGGGTCGCTGGTGCCGCCGTACAGGTCGAGGTCGTAGACGGACTCGGGGTGGGCGATACGGACCACGACGTCGTAGGAGTCGGCGGGTCCGAGTCCGGCGCCGGCCGCGCCGACGACGACCACCGAGGCGCGGCCGGCCAGCGCGTGCAGGCAGAGCGACTCGGCGAGCGGGCGCACCAGCGCGCCGGTCTTGCCGGAGCCGGCCGGGCCGACGGCGAGCAGGGAGGTGCCGAGCAGCTCGGGGCCGAGGGCGAGGCCGGTACCGCGGTAGAGGTAGGGGTTGCGGGGGTCGTCGGCGGTGGTGCCGAGCCGCACCTGACCGGTGACCAGGTCGTGCCGGGCGTGCCGGGCGGGCAGGTCGCGTTCCCCCGAGGGGTGCGGGCAGGCGGCGGCGCCGTCCTTGACCACGGAGGCGGAGAAGGAAGCCATGGTGTGCCGGCCGCTGCGCACGCCCTGCCAGGCCCGGGCGATCCGGGCCTGGTCCACGTCCCCCATCAGCCCGGCCCGGGCTTCGGCGGCCAGCCGGTCGGCGGCCTCCTGCGCCCCGGCGGCCCGCAGGTACGGCCACTGGGCGGGGTCCTGCTCGGGAACGGGCGGCCGCTCGACGGCGGGGGCACCGGCGGCCCGGGTCCAGGCCCGCGGGCCGTAGCGGCGCCAGACCTCGCCCCAGCGGCCCAGCCGGCCGACCACGAGCATGATGGCCAGGGCGATGAGTGTGTAGTAGGTGTACCAGAGGACGGCGTTGCCGACGCGGTCGTCGCTGTGCCGCCAGGAGTCCGGGGTGAACAGCTCCAGGGGCACCACCCACCAGCCGCCCAGATAGCCGTTCCACAGCAGCGACCAGAGCAGCCAGCCGACCAGGAACGCGATCAGCGCGCCGCTCAGCAGCTGCCGGGCCGGGATCCGCTCGGGCTCCTCCGCGGGCCTGGGCGTGTACCGGAACCGCCACACCCCGGGCGCGGCCTCCGGCCTCGGCGCCCGCAGCCAGCTCACGAAGGCCGAGCCGTCGGGCCTCGGAGGCGCCCCGGGCGGCAGGTGCGGCGTCCCCGGGGGCAGGCTCGGCCGCGGCGGCACCGGGCCCGCGTCCTGTGGCCCCGCCGGACGCGGCACAGGATGCGCGTGCGTGCCCCGCGGGTCCCGCGTCCCGTCGCTGTCCATCGCCCTTTCCCCCTGACCAGCCGTTCCGTCCACCGTCAGCGAGTCAATCTAACGCCCTCCGAAGGGGAGTTCACCGCTTACACGGCCGAGGAACCGTCGGCCGGATCCCCGCGTCGCACGGCGCCCTATGTCCACCACGGACAACGCCCTCTCCCGACAACACCCACATGGAGCATGCCCACCTCTCGTACCCGGCCCTAGCCTGCGAAGAAAGAAGGAGAGCGTCCGGATACGCACCGCCGGATCCGCCCCGGGGCCGCCGGACACGCACAGCGCCCCGGAACGCACGATTGATCAGGGAGCCCCCATGACCGCACTTCCGCAGGAGCGCCGCGTCGTCACCGCCATACCCGGCCCCAAGTCGCAGGAGCTGCAGGCCCGCCGCACCGCCGCGGTCGCGCAGGGCGTCGGTTCCGTGCTGCCGGTGTTCACCGCGCGCGCGGGTGGCGGCATCATCGAGGACGTCGACGGCAACCGCCTGATCGACTTCGGTTCCGGCATCGCGGTGACCAGCGTGGGCGCCTCCGCCGAGGCCGTCGTACGCCGGGCCGCCGCCCAGCTGGCCGACTTCACCCACACCTGTTTCATGGTCACCCCGTACGAGGGTTACGTGGCCGTCGCCGAGGCGCTGGCCGAGCTCACCCCGGGTGACCACGCCAAGAAGTCCGCGCTGTTCAACAGCGGCGCCGAGGCCGTCGAGAACGCCGTGAAGATCGCCCGCGCCTACACCAGGCGGCAGGCCGTCGTCGTGTTCGACCACGGCTACCACGGCCGGACCAACCTCACCATGGCCCTGACCGCGAAGAACATGCCGTACAAGCAGGGCTTCGGGCCGTTCGCGCCCGAGGTGTACCGGGTGCCGGTGGCCTACGGCTACCGCTGGCTCACGGGCCCCCAGAACGCCGGTGCCGAGGCCTCCGCCCAGGCCATCGACATGATCAACAAGCAGATCGGCGCGGAGAACGTGGCCGCGATCATCATCGAGCCGGTGCTCGGCGAGGGCGGCTTCATCGAGCCCGCCAAGGGCTTCCTGCCGGCGATCAGCCAGTTCGCCAAGGACAACGGGATCGTGTTCGTCGCCGACGAGATCCAGTCCGGGTTCTGCCGTACGGGTCAGTGGTTCGCGTGCGAGGACGAGGGGATCGTCCCGGACCTGATCACCACCGCCAAGGGCATCGCCGGCGGTCTGCCGCTGGCCGCGGTCACGGGCCGCGCCGAGATCATGGACGCCGCGCACTCCGGCGGCCTCGGCGGCACCTACGGCGGCAACCCGGTCGCCTGCGCCGGTGCGCTCGGTGCCATCGAGACCATGAAGGAGCAGGACCTCAACGCCAGGGCGAAGGCCATCGAGGCGATCATGAAGCCGCGGCTGTCCGCCATGGCCGAGAAGTTCGACGTCATCGGTGACGTCCGGGGCCGCGGCGCGATGATCGCCATCGAGCTGGTCAAGGACCGTACGACCAAGGAGCCGAACCCGGAGGCGACCGCGGCCCTCGCCAAGGCCTGCCACCAGGAGGGCCTGCTGGTCCTGACCTGTGGCACCTACGGCAACGTGCTGCGCTTCCTGCCGCCGCTGGTCATCGGCGAGGACCTGCTGAACGAGGGCCTCGACATCATCGAGCAGGCCTTCGCCCGGATCTGACCCACAGGCTTCACCCAGCCCGTCCACAGGAGGCCGAACCCCTGTGCCATGGCCGCCCCTCCCCTCCCACCTGGCGTGATCCGGGGGGCTGGGGCGGCCCCCGTCAGGCCGTGTGAAGAACGTGTGCGAGGTGGATGACGGGACGCGATTCCGCCTGTCGCCATGCCTGGCCCTGCCGTAGGTTCTACTCAGATGAGAGATACACCCCGCCCACAGGGGACTGTGGGCGACTTCAGGCCGGGGCCTCCCCAGCTTCGACCTGGTCGTGCCCTCGCGCACACAACCGGTGCCTCCGGCTCCGGATCTCCTCACCGATCGGACGGTCGCCCGCCCCAAACCCCCCGGGGCGCGCGGCGTTCCGATCCGGACGGCCGCCTCGGAACCACCCCCCCTGTTCCGGGGCGGCCGACCTCCTTTCTCGGCTTCCCCGGCCTTTCCCTCGCGGGACTCCTGGGGCTCGTGGCCCTTCCGGCCCTCCTCTTCGCGCTGGTCACCTGGCAGGTCGTGGCCCACGGCCCCCTGCTGCGCCTGGACAGCCGGCTGAGCGGCGCACTCGTCCACCCGGACCGGTTCTCCGAGCTGCTCTCCGACCTCGGCAACGCACAGGTCGCGGTGCCGGTCCTGGTGATCGTCATCGGATACGCCGCGATGCGCGGCCGCGCCACCGGTACAGACCGCTGGTGGCTGCCGCCCGCCGCGGCCGCCGTCCTGATGGCCCTGGTCCCGGCGGTCGTGGTGCCGGTCAAGGAGTGGACCGCCCGTCCGGGGACCCCCGTGGTGCCCCCGGCGGTCGGCTACTTCCCCTCCGGCCATACGGCGACGGCGGCGATCGCCTACGGCGGCGCGGCCCTGCTCCTCCTTCCCTGGCTCCGCTCCCGTGCCGCCCGCCGCACCGTCGTCACCGTCTGCGCGGCCCTGGTCCTCGCCGTCTCCTACGGTCTGGTCCGCCGCGGCTACCACTGGCCGCTGGACGTCGCGGCCAGCTGGTGCCTGTGCACGGTCCTGCTGACGGCCCTGTGGCCGGTGGTCAGCCGAAGTACGCGTCGAAGGTCTTCTGGAACTCCCAGTTCGAGAACCGGTCCCAGTTGACCGACCAGGTCATCAGGCCGCGCAGGGCGGCCCAGGTGCCGTGGGTCGTGTACGCGCCGCAGTTCGTCCTCCTGGTGAGGCAGTCCAGGGTCTTGGTGACCTCGGCCGGGGCGACGTAGCCGTTGCCCGCGTTGGTCGAGGCGGGCATGCCGATCGCGATCTGGTCCGGGCGCAGCGGCGGGAAGACGTTGTTCGCGTCGCCCGCCACCGGGAAGCCGGTGAGCAGCATGTCGGTCATGGCGATGTGGAAGTCCGCGCCGCCCATGGAGTGGTACTGGTTGTCGAGGCCCATGATCGGGCCCGAATTGTAGTCCTGGACGTGCAGCAGGGTCAGGTCGTCGCGCAGCGCGTAGATGACCGGGAGGTACGCCCCGCAGCGCGGGTCCTGGCCGCCGAACTTGCCGGTGCCGTAGAACTGGTAGCCCATCTGCACGAAGAAGGTCTCGGGCGCCATGGACAGCACGAACTTCGTCCCGTACCTGGCCTTCAGCGTCTTCAGCGCGGAGATGAGATTGACGACCACCGGGGTCGTCGGGTTCTTGAAGTCCGTGTCGTTCGTGTTCAGGGACAGCGAGTGGCCCTCGAAGTCGATGTCGAGGCCGTCCAGGCCGTAGGTGTCGATGATGGCCGAGACGGAGGAGACGAAGGCGTCCCGGGCGGCGACGGTGGTGAGCTGCACCTGGCCGTTGGCGCCGCCGATCGATATCAGCACCTTCTTGCCGGCCGCCTGCTTCGCCTTGATCGCCGCTTTGAAGTCGGCGTCGCTCTCGACGTTCGGGCACTCGGTGACCGGGCAGCGGTTGAAGCGGATGTCCCCGGAGGTCGCCGAGGTCGGCTCGCCGAAGGCCAGGTCGATGACGTCCCAGCTGTCGGGGACGTCGGCGATCCGGGTGTAGCCGGAGCCGTTGGCGAAGGAGGCGTGCAGGTAGCCGACCAGGGCGTGGGTGGGCAGATCACCGGAGCCTCCGGAGGAACCCGCGGTGGTGGTGGCCGTGACGGCGGCGGACTTCGCCGACTCGCCGGCGTCGTTCACGGCGGTGACCTGGAAGCTGTAGGCGGTGGAGGGTGCGAGACCGGTGACCGTGGCCGACGCCCCGGTCGCCGTCTGGACCTTGGTGCCGTCGCGGTAGATCGCGTAGCCGGTGGCGCCCGCGACGGCCGTCCAGGACAGACCGACGCTGGAGGAGCTGATCGTGCCGGTCCTCAGGCCGGTGGGCGCGGCGGGCGGCTGGCCGGTGCTGCCGCCGGGGCCGACGAGGGAGATGTCGTCGGCGTTGTAGGCGCCGGTGCCGTACCAGCCGTGGGTGTACAGGGTGACCTTGGTGGTGGCGGCGCCGGTGGTGAAGGTGGTGGTGAGTTTCTGCCAGTCGGGGGCGGACTGGGTCCAGGTGGAGACGTCGGTGGTCCCGGTGCCGCTCGCGCCGAGGTAGACGTAGGAGCCGCGGACGTAACCGGACAGGGTGTACTGCGCGCCCGGCTGCACGGTCACCGTCTGCGTGCACTGCGCGTTGTCGCTGCCGGCCGGGGTCGCCTGCAGTGCCGAGGCGCCGCTGTGCACGGGCGAGTTGACCGTCGTACCGGCCGTACAGCTCCAGTTGTCGAGACCGGACTCGAAGCCGCCGTTCCTGGCGAGGTCCGCGTCGGCCGCACGGGCGGCCGACGAGAGCGCGGTGATACCGGGTACGGCCAGCAGCAAGGCCGTGAGCATGGTGAGGACAGGTCTCGCGCGAACCACAAGTGCCTCCGTGAATGGGGGAATTGGAGGTGGGGTGTGCCGCGCTCAATTTGGTCCAGACCAATTTGCCTGTCAAGGGCTGCGGCAACGGACACCCCACGGACCTGCCGCCCCGCCAGGAGGCGCGGGAAACCGCGCGGACAACCGCCACACACCCGCGCCCGACCGGCGACCTCATACGAACGGCACCTAGTCACGGTCGGCCAGACCCGCCGCGGCCTCGTGCATCGCCAGCTCCAGCAGTGCCGGATCCGTCAGCGTCCCCGACCCGTCCGGCGCCACCAGCCACCGCACCCCCTGGGTCGACCGGCCGGGATACGGCACGACGATCCAGGTGCCGGCGCCCGCCGTGCGGATACCGGTGCCGAGCCACCGGGCGGCCGTGCCCGGCGGCACGAAGAAGCCCACCCGGCTGTCCCCGAAGTCGACCAGGACGGGCCCCGGCCGGTCGAGGACGCGGGTGAGCACGTCGAGGGTGGGGTAGCCGAGCTCGCCCGGCAGGATCAGCACGTCCCAGGCCCGGCCGGCGGGCAGCAGCGCGATCCCCAGGGGGTTGCGCTCCCATTCCCACCGGCACGCCTCGGGGTCAGGTGCGACGGATGCCAGCCATTCGACCGCCGTCTTCGCCCCAGTCATCAGAAGACCTCCCAGTCCCACTCGTCGACGCGGGCGTCGCGTCACGGGGAGAGAGGGAGGTCTTCCAGGAGCATTACGCGGGTTTCGTGACCCTTTCGGAGTGACCTGGATCACATCCACGGACGGGTCAGCTGTCGAAGCCGAGCCCTATCCGGTCCATCGCCCTGAGCCAGAGGTTGCGGCGGCCGCCGTGGGCGTCGGCGCGGGCCAGCGACCACTTGGTCAGCGCGATGCCGGTCCAGGCGAACGGCTCCGGCGGGAACGGCAGCGGCTTCTTGCGGACCATCTCCAGGCGGGTGCGCTCGGTCTCCTCACCGGCCAGCAGGTCCAGCATCACGTCGGCGCCGAACCGGGTCGCGCCGACGCCGAGACCGGTGTACCCGGCCGCGTACGCCACCTTTCCCTGGTGGGCGGTGCCGAAGAACGCCGAGAAACGGGAGCAGGTGTCGATCGCGCCGCCCCACGCGTGCGTGAAGCGGACACCCTCCAGCTGCGGGAAGCAGGTGAAGAAGTGCCCCGCGAGCTTGGCGTAGGTCTCCGGGCGGTCGTCGTACTCGGCGCGCACCCGGCCGCCGTAGTGGTGGATGGCGTCATAGCCGCCCCACAGGATCCGGTTGTCCGCGGACAGGCGGAAGTAGTGGAACTGGTTGGCCGAGTCGCCGAGGCCCTGCCGGTTCTTCCAGCCGATGGCGCCGAGCTGCTCGGCGGTGAGCGGCTCAGTCATCAGGGCGTAGTCGTAGACCGGCACGGTGTAGGCGCGGACCCGCTTGACCAGGTTCGGGAAGATGTTGGTGCCGAGCGCGACCCGCCGGGCCCGGACCGACCCGTACGGGGTGCGTACGGCCATGCCGGCGCCGTACGCCTTCAGTTCGAGGGCGGGCGTGTGCTCGTAGACCCGGACGCCGAGGGCGAGGCAGGCCTGCTTGAGACCCCAGACCAGCTTCGCCGGGTTGAGCATGGCCACGCCCCGGCGGTCCCACAGACCGGCCTCGAAGGTGGGCGAGTCGACCTGCGCGCGCAGCGCGTCGGCGTCGAGGAACTCGATGCCGTCCGCGAGGCCCTCGCCCTCCAGCTCCTGGTGCCAGTCGCGCAGTTCCCGGGCCTGGTAGGGCTCGGTGGCCACGTCGATCTCGCCGGTGCGCTCGAACTCGCAGTCGATGCCGTGCCGGGCGACGGCGGCCTCGATCTCGTCGAGGTTGCGCCGGCCCAGCTCTTCGAGGCGGTGGATCTCGCCCGGCCAGCGGGCCAGGCCGTTGGCCAGGCCGTGGGTGAGGGAGGCGGCACAGAAGCCGCCGTTGCGGCCGGAGGCGGCCCAGCCCACCTCACGGCCCTCCAGCAGAACCACGTCACGCCCCGGGTCGCGCTCCTTGGCGTTGAGCGCGGTCCACAGTCCGCTGTATCCGCCGCCGACGACCAGCAGGTCGCAGGTGTCGGGGCCGGTGAGCGCGGGCTCCGCGGGCGGCTTGCCGGGGTCTTCGAGCCAGTACGGGACCGGCCGTGCTTCGGAGAGAGACGTGGTCCAATCTGCCTGACGGCTCATGGCGCTTGGGGCCATGATTTCAACTCCCTACAGAGTTTTTCTGGTGCCTTATGCCTTTTGCCTGGTGCGGCGGTTGGTGAGGAGCATCGATACCAGCACGAGCAGTACCGCGACCAGGAACATGGCCGTACCGATGACGTTGATCTGGACGGGTGTACCGCGCTGCGCCGAACCCCAGACGAACATGGGGAAGGTGACGGTGGAGCCCGCGTTGAAATTGGTGATGATGAAGTCGTCGAAGGAGAGCGCGAAGGAGAGCAGCGCGCCCGCCGCGATTCCGGGGGCCGCGATGGGGAGGGTGACCCTGACGAACGTCTGCACCGGTCCGGCGTAGAGGTCCCGGGCAGCCTCCTCCAGGCGCGGGTCCATCGACATCACACGCGCCTTGACCGCGGTGACGACGAAGCTGAGGCAGAACATGATGTGGGCGATCAGGATCGTGTAGAAGCCCAGCTGGGCGCCCATGTTCAGGAAGAGGGTGAGCAGCGAGGCCGCCATGACGACCTCGGGCATCGCCATCGGCAGGAAGATCAGCGAGTTCACGGCGCCACGGGCCCGGAACCGGTAGCGGACCAGTGCGAAGGCGATCATCGTGCCGAGGAGCGTGGCGCCGATGGTCGCCAGGGCGGCGATCTGAAGGCTGATGGAGAGCGAGCCGCACATGTCGGCGACTCCGCACGGCTGTTTCCACGCGTCGAGTGAGAACTGCTGCCACTCGTAGTTGAAACGCCCCTTCGGTTTGTTGAAGGAGAACACCGTGACGATGACGTTCGGAAGCAGCAGATATCCGAGGGTGAGCAGTCCCGCGATGACGACGAGACGCTTCTTGAGCCAGTTGACGAAGGGCATTTAGACCAGATCCTCCGTCCCGGACCGGCGAATGTAGATCGTGACCATGAAGAGGATCGCGGCCATGAGGATGAAGGAGAGCGCGGCCGCCGTCGGATAGTCGAGGATCCGCAGGAACTGCGTCTGGATCACGTTTCCGATCATGCGGGTGTCGGTCGAGCCGAGGAGTTCGGCGTTGACGTAGTCACCGGCCGCCGGGATGAAGGTCAGCAGCGTGCCGGAGACCACGCCGGGCATCGACAGCGGGAAGGTGACCTTGCGGAAGGTCGTCCAGGGCTTCGCGTACAGGTCGCCGGCCGCCTCGTGCAGCCGCCCGTCGATCCGCTCCAGCGAGGTGTAGAGCGGCAGGATCATGAACGGCAGGAAGTTGTACGTCAGACCGCAGACCACGGCGAGCGGTGTGGCGAGGACCCGGTCGCCGGCCGTCCAGCCGACGAAGTCGGTGACGCTCAGGATGTGCAGCGAGTTCAGGACGTGCACGACCGGGCCGTT
Organism: Streptomyces sp. NPDC059224; assembly: GCF_042754285.1. Lineage (NCBI taxonomy): Bacteria > Bacillati > Actinomycetota > Actinomycetes > Kitasatosporales > Streptomycetaceae > Streptomyces > Streptomyces sp. NPDC059224. Next base: position 155,664 of record NZ_JBHZAN010000024.1, on the reverse strand, counting down.
GTCGGCGAGGATCGTCTTCCAGGCCAGGGTGCGGATCAGGAAGCTGGTGAAGAACGGCGCGATCACCAGGATCATGATCAGGTTCCGCCAGCGGCCCGCCCGGAAGGCGATGAGGTACGCCAGCGGGTAGCCGAGCAGCAGGCAGAGCACGGTCGCCGCGGCCGCGTAGAAGACGGACCTCAGGAACTGCGGCCAGTACTCGCTCAGCGCGTCCCAGTAGGTCGCGAAGTGCCAGGTGACCTTGTAGCCCTCTTCCAGGGAACCCGTCTGGACGGACGTGGACGCCTGGTAGATCATCGGCAGCGCGAAGAAGATCACCAGCCAGAGCAGGCCGGGCAGCAGCAGCCAGTACGGCGTGAAACGGCCCCGCTTGCGCGGGGGCTTCGTCGCCTCGGGTTCGGCGGGCGCCAGGGGCGGCGGCGCCTCGGAGAGCGTGGCCATCAGGCGGCTTCCTCCTCGGTGCCGGCGTCGATGTCCTGGGCGGCGTCGAGACCGAAGGTGTGGGCCGGGCTCCAGTGCAGGACGACGTCGGCCCCCGGGACCAGCCGTCCGTCGCGGTCGACGTTCTGCACGTACACCGCGAACTCGGGGCAGACCGCGCTGTCGATGACGTACTGCGTGGAGACGCCGATGAAGCTGGCGTCGGCGATCTTGCCGGTGATCCGGTTGCGGCCCTCGGGGATGGAGCCGGCGTCGTCGGCGTGGGTGAGGGAGATCTTCTCGGGCCGGATGCCGACGAGTACCTTGCCGCCCGTCGTGGTGGGCGCGGAACATCGTGCCTCGGGCAGGACGAGCTTGCCGCCGCCGGCCTTGAGCACGATGTCGTCGCCGCTCTTCGTGTCCACCTCGGCCTCGATCAGGTTCGAGGTGCCGAGGAAGTTGGCGACGAAGGTGGTGTTGGGGTTCTCGTACAGGTCGGTGGGCGAGCCGAGCTGCTCCACCCGTCCCGCGTTCATCACGGCGACGGTGTCGGCCATGGTCATGGCCTCCTCCTGGTCGTGCGTGACGTGGACGAAGGTGATGCCGACCTCGGTCTGGATCCGCTTGAGCTCCAGCTGCATCTGGCGGCGCAGCTTGAGGTCGAGGGCACCGAGCGGCTCGTCGAGGAGGAGCACCTTGGGGTGGTTGATGAGCGCCCGGGCCACCGCGACGCGCTGCTGCTGGCCGCCGGAGAGCTGGTGCGGCTTCTTGCGCGCCTGCTCACCGAGCTGGACCAGCTCCAGCATGTCCTCGACCTGCTTCTTCACGCTCTTGATGCCGCGCCGGCGCAGGCCGAAGGCGACGTTCTCGAAGATGTCGAGGTGCGGGAAGAGCGCGTAGGACTGGAAGACCGTGTTCACCGGCCGCTTGTACGGCGGCAGACGGGTCACGTCCTGGTCGCCGAGGTGCACGGTGCCGCTGGTCGGCTCCTCCAGGCCCGCGATCATGCGCAGGGTGGTGGTCTTGCCGCAGCCGGATGCTCCGAGCAGGGCGAAGAAGGAGCCCTGGGGCACGGTCAGGTCCATCGGCTTCACGGCGGTGAAGCCGTTGTCGTAGGTCTTGCCGATACCGGTGAGGCGGACGTCGCCGCTGCTGTCTGTCGTCGTCATGGTGTCGTCACGCCCCTGTGAGCTTCGCGAACTTCTGCTGGTAGGCCGTCTCTTCCTTCGAGCTCAGGGCGCGGAAGGCATGGGACCTGGCCTGCATGGCCTTGTCGGGAACGATCAGCGGGTTGCTCGCCGCCCCCTTGTCGATCTTGGCGAGGTACGGCTGCACGTCCGCGACCGGACTGACGTAGTTGACGTAGGCCGAGAGTTCCGCGGCCGGTTCCGGTTCGTAGTAGTAGTCGATGAGCCGCTCGGCGTTCGTCTTGTGGCGCGCCTTGTTGGGGATCATCAGGTTGTCGGTGGACGTCATGTAGCCGCTGTCCGGGATGACGTACGCGACGTCCGGGTTGTCGGCCTGGAGCTGTACGACGTCACCGCCCCAGGCGACGCAGGCCGCCAGGTCGCCCTTGCTGAGGTCGGAGGTGTAGTCGTTGCCGGTGAACCGGCGGATCTGCCCCTTGTCGACGGCCTTCTGGAGCCGGGCGATCACCGCGTCGTAGTTGTCGCCGGTGAACCTGCCCGGGTCGATGCCCATGTCGAGCATGGTCATGCCGACGGTGTCCCGCATCTCGGTCAGCAGCCCGACCCGGCCCTTGAGCGCGGGGTTGTCGAGGAGGTCGGAGACCGACTTCACCTCGACGCCGTCCAGGGCCTTCTTGTTGAAGGCGACGACGGTCGAGATGCCCTGCCAGGGGTAGGAGTAGGCCCGGCCCGGGTCCCAGTCGGGGCTGCGGAACTGGTCCGTCAGATTGGCGAAGGCGTGCGGGAGGTTCGACGCGTCCAGTTTCTGGACGTAGCCGAGACGGATCATGCGGGCGGCCAGCCAGTCGGTGAGGACGATCAGGTCCCGGCCGGTGTCCTGGCCCGCGGCGAGCTGCGGCTGGATCTTGCCGAAGAACTCGTCGTTGTCGTTGATGTCCTCGGTGTACTTGACCGTGATCCCGGTCCGCTTGCGGAACGCGTCAAGGGTCGGGTGGGTCTTCCCGCTGTCGTCGACGTCGATGTACTCGGGCCAGTTGGAGAAGTTGACGACCTTCTCCTCGGCCGAGTGGTCGTCGGCGGAGACACCGCCCTGGGACTTGCCGGCCGCGGGGATGCCGCAGGCGCTCAGCACCCCGGCGCCGCCCACCGCGAGCGCACCGCCCAGGAACGACCGGCGGGCCAGGGCGGCCCGGCCGGTGCGGAGGCTGCGCCGCATCGCGGCCGCTACGACCGGCGAAAGGCGGTCGGGCTCGTACTGCCTCATGCGCTTGATGCCCTTTCGGGAAGAGGGCCGTGATGAGCGGCCTCAGGTGTGACTATCGGTCCCCGAAGATCGTGCGGTGCCAGTCCTTCCGGGCCACCGCCGTGTTGTCGAACATTACGTGCTTGACCTGGGTGTACTCCTCGAACGAGTACACCGACATGTCCTTGCCGAAGCCGGACGCCTTGTAGCCGCCGTGCGGCATCTCGCTGATGATCGGAATGTGGTCGTTGACCCACACACACCCCGCCTTGATCTCGCGGGTGGCGCGGTTCGCCCGGTAGACACTGCTGCTCCACGCGGAGGCGGCCAGACCGTAGGGGGTGTCGTTGGCCAGCCTGATGCCCTCATCATCACTGTCGAACGGCAGAACGACCAGCACCGGGCCGAAGATCTCGGCCTGGACGATCTCACTGTCCTGCGGCGCGTCGGCGATCAGCGTGGGCCGGTAGTAGGCGCCGCTCTTCAGCTCGTCCTGCGGGGGCTCGCCGCCGGTCACCACGCGCGCGTAGCCGCGCGCCCGCTCGACGAAGCCGGCGACCCGGTCCCGCTGGGCATGCGAGATGAGCGGTCCGAGGTCGGTGCCGGGCGCGAACGGGTCGCCCAGCCGCACGGTCTCCATCAGCGCGGCCGTCCGCTCGACGAAGGCCTCGTAGAGCGGCCGCTGCACGTACGCGCGCGTGGCCGCGGTGCAGTCCTGACCGGTGTTGATGAGCGCCCCCGCGACGGCCCCGTTGACGGCCGCCTCCAGATCGGCGTCGTCGAAGACGACGAACGGCGCCTTGCCGCCGAGCTCCAGGTGGAGCCGCTTCACGGTCGCCGTGGCGACCTCAGCCACCCGCTTGCCGACCCCGGTGGAGCCGGTGAAGGAGGTCATGGCGACGTCGGGGTGCCCGACGAGATGCTCACCGGCCTCCTTCCCGGTCCCGGTGACGATGTTGACGACACCGTCGGGGATGCCGGCGAGGGTGGCGGCCTCGGCGAAGAGCAGCGAGGTCAGCGGTGTCAGCTCGGCCGGCTTCAGGACGATCGTGTTGCCGGCCGCGATCGCCGGGAGGATCTTCCACGCGGCCATCTGGAGCGGGTAGTTCCAGGGCGCGATCGACCCGACGACACCGATCGGCTCCCGGCGGACGTACGAGGTGTGGTCGCCGGAGTACTCCCCGGCCGCCTGCCCCTGGAGGTGCCGGGCGGCGCCCGCGAAGAACGCGGTGTTGTCGATGGTCCCCGGTACGTCGAACTCCCGAGTCAGCTTGAGCGGCTTGCCGCACTGGAGGGACTCGGCGCGGGCGAACTCCTCGGCGCGGTCGGCGAGCACGGCGGCGAACCGGTGGAGCGCGTCCGACCGCTCACCCGGTGTCGACCGGGCCCACCCGGGAAAGGCGTCCCGCGCGGCGGCCACGGCCCGGTCGACGTCGTCCGCCCCTGCCAGCTCGTAGGTGTACACGTCCGTGCCGGTGGCCGGGTCGACGACGGCGTGCCTACGCCCGGACGTGCCCTTGGCGAACCGTCCCGCGATGTACTGTGCGCCGCCCGCGAGCCGCTCCTGCGCGGGGAAGGTCTCCGGGGTGGCGGTGCCCGGGTTGTCCATGTCGCCTCTCCTCCGCCGTCACCCCGCACGAGAGGCGGGTGGCGTAGCTCCAGCTCGAATTGACTGCCGATCCTGGCAGAGCAGAGGGAGTCCAACAAGTGATTCCGTTGTTGCCTTTTGGTTACGCGACGGAATCTGTCGACCAGGTGTCGAGTCAGGGTGGAAAAGGCAGGACGGAGTGTCAGTGGTGCCTGCCAGACTGCCGTGCATGGCGAAGATCGATTCGGCGGAAGCCCTGATCAGGGCGGCCCGGGCGGGGGCCAGGATCAAGTACCTGCACTTCTGGGGACACCGGCCGCGGCCGGACGGACAGCTCTCGGCGAGCTGCCTGAGCCAGTGGTGGCCGTCACCCTTCGTGGTCGACGGTGTCGAGTACGCGACCGCCGAGCACTGGATGATGGCAGGAAAGGCCCGGCTGTTCGGGGACGCGGAGGCCGAGCGCCGGGCCGTGGCGGCCGGACACCCCGCCGGGGCGAAGAAGGCGGGCCGGCTGGTCCGGAACTTCGACGAGGAGACATGGCGGCGGGAGCGCTTCGGGATCGTGACCGAGGGCAGCGTGCACAAGTTCGCCGCCGACCCGGACTTGCGGGACTACCTGCTCGGCACCGGTGACCGGGTCCTGGTGGAGGCGAGTCCGGTGGACCGGGTCTGGGGCATCGGACTGGCGGCGACGGACGAGGCGGCGGCGGACCCGTCCCGCTGGAGGGGGCTGAACCTGCTGGGGTTCGCGCTGATGGAGGCACGCGAGAGGCTGCGGGCGACGGGGGCCGGCCCGACGTGAAGGGGCGCGGACAGCGGCGGGCCCCCGGCCACGCTCAGCCGGCCGTCGCCCCGCCGCCCTCTCCGACGCGTGCTCGCCACGCCACCCCCTGTCAACGCGTGCTCGCCACCACGATCACCACGATGAACGCCACGGCGAGCAGCAGACCCACTGACCCGCAGATGATGCCCGCCAGCGCCTGCCCCCCGTTCGTGGCCTCCCCGCGCCGGACCCGGGCCCGCCCGATCGAACCGAAGACGATGGCCAGCACCCCCATCACCAGCGCGACCGGCCAGGCGCAGAACCCGACGACACTGATGATCCCGGTGACGAGACTCCCCGTGCCCAGCCCGTTGTCGGGCATCGGCTGCGCACCGGGCCAGCCGCCGTATCCCCCGGGCCCGACGGGGTAGGGCGGAAACGGCTGCCCGGGGTAGCCGTACCCTGGGCCCTGGCCGGGACCGGGCGCGCCCGGACAGCCGTAGGGGACCTGGCCGGGCCCGCCCGGAGCCATCGGCGGCGGCGGCACCGCCGCACTCTGCGGATACGGCGGCGCGTAGGGGCTCGGGGCGGGCGGTGTGTACGGGCTCGGCGCGGGACCGGCACCCGGAGCCGCGAACGGGCCGGCCGCCACGCCCGGAGCCGCGTCCGACGGCGCCGCGTAGGGGTTCGCCCAGCCCTGGGGCTTCGCCCCCTCCTCCGCCCCCGGCATCGCCGCGACCGTCCGCTGGTCATGGACCGAGGGCGGCACCGCTGCCTCCGCTCCCGCTCCGTCCCCCGCCGCAGCCGTCTTGTCCAGCCGTACCTTCGGAGCTTCCGGCGCCTCGTCAGCCATCTCGCGATGTCCCCTCTCCTGCACGCGTGCCGCCGTCATGCTAAGGCCCGTCCGCCTCGAACGCCGGTCCGGCCTACGATGGCCCCGGATCACCGATCAGCCGATCACCGCGCAAGGCGCCAGCTCACGGCCGTACCACCGCCGAGGGCGGCCCGGCGCCGTTCCGGGGAGGAACCCTTGACCGACCACCGCACCGAACCCGCGCCGCGCGATGTGCACGCCTTCATCGCCGGGCTGCCGAAGGCCGAACTGCACGTCCACCACGTCGGCTCAGCCTCCCCCCGGATCGTGTCGGAACTGGCCGCCCGGCACCCCGACTCCAAGGTGCCCAGCGATCCCGAGGCGCTGGCCGACTACTTCACCTTCACGGACTTCGCCCACTTCATCGAGGTCTACCTCTCGGTCGTCGACCTGATCCGCACGCCCGAGGACGTCCGGCTGCTCACCTACGAGGTGGCCCGCGAACTGGCCCGCCAGCAGGTGCGCTACGCCGAGCTGACCATCACCCCCTTCTCCTCCACCCGGCGCGGGATCGACGCACGGGCCTTCATGGACGCGATCGAGGACGCGCGGAAGGCGGCGGAGTCCGAGTTCGGGACGGTACTGCGGTGGTGCTTCGACATCCCCGGCGAGGCGGGCCTGGAGGCCGCCGAGGAGACGGTCCGGCTCGCGACCGACGACCGGCTCCGTCCGGAGGGACTGGTCTCCTTCGGTCTCGGCGGCCCCGAGATCGGCGTCCCCCGGCCGCAGTTCAAGCCGTACTTCGACCGGGCCGTCGCGGCCGGCCTGCACTCCGTCCCGCACGCCGGTGAGACCACCGGGCCCCAGACCGTCTGGGACGCCCTGACCGACCTGCACGCCGAGCGCATCGGCCACGGCACCAGCTCCGCGCAGGACCCGAAGCTCCTCGCCCACCTCGCCGAGCACCGCATCGCTCTGGAGGTGTGCCCGACCTCCAACATCGCCACCCGCGCGGTCCGCATCCTGGAAGAGCACCCGATCAGGGCCTTCATGGACGCGGGCGTGCTGGTCACCGTCAACTCCGACGACCCGCCGATGTTCGGCACCGACCTGAACAGCGAGTACGCGGTCGCGGCCCGTCTCCTCGCCCTCGACGAGCGCGGTGTCGCCGACCTCGCGAAGAACGCGGTGGAGGCGTCCTTCCTGGACCGGACGGGCAAGGCGAGGATCTCGGCGGAGATCGACGCGTACACGAAGGCGTGGCTCGCCCCCTGAAGAACGGCTGCGCGACCCTGACACCATGGGCCCATGCAGACCGTGACCGCCGTCGCCCACCGCGGCGACCCCTACCGCTTCCGCGAGAACACGCCGGCCTCCCTGCGTTCCGCGCTCCAACAGGGCGCGGACGCGGTGGAGATCGACGTACGGCTGACGCGTGACGGCGTCCCCGTCCTCCTGCACGACGCGACCCTGAAGCGCCTGTGGGGGGTCGAACGCCCGCTGAGCGCGCTGTCCGCGGACGAGGTGCGCGGTCTCACGGAGGGCGGTGTACCGACGCTCGCCGAGGCGCTGGCGGCGGTGGACAGCCGGGTGATGATCGACCTGCCCGGCGGTCCGGGCGAGCGGGCGGTGGCGAGGATCGTCGCCGTGGCCCGGGAGAGCGGTGCGGCGGACCGCGTCTACTACACGGGAGACGCGGCGGCGATGCTGGCGGTACGGGCGGCGGACGCGGCGGCGGAGATCGCCCTGACCCGCAAGACACTGGCGCCGGTGCGCCCGGCACTCCTGGACGTGATCCGCCCCCGCTACCTCAACTACCGCTTCACCCTGCTCGACCACGCCCTGACCGAGCACGTCCATCGCAACGGCCACCTGGTCTCGTGCTGGACCCCGGACACCCGCCGCTCGATGCGCCGTCTGCTGGACATGGGCGTCGACTCCGTCACCACGAACCGGGTGGACATGCTCGACTCGCTCCGCCGCCACCTCACCGACCGCTGAGCGACCGCCGCCGGTCCGACGCGGCGGCGGAGATCGCCCTGACCCGCAAGACACTGGCGCCGGTGCGCCCGGCACTCCTGGACGTGATCCGCCCCCGCTACCTCAACTACCGCTTCACCCTGCTCGACCACGCCCTGACCGAGCACGTCCATCGCAACGGCCACCTGGTCTCGTGCTGGACCCCGGACACCCGCCGCTCGATGCGCCGTCTGCTGGACATGGGCGTCGACTCCGTCACCACGAACCGGGTGGACATGCTCGACTCGCTCCGCCGCCACCTCACCGACCGCTGAGCGACCGCCGCCGGTCCGCACACCGAGGTCCTGCGCGCCGCACTCGTCCGGGTGGGCGGCACCGACGGCACCTGGCGCGGCAGTGTCGGCGTGCACGGCCTGACGAGCCGCCGCGAGGCGGACCCGGGCGCCCGCTTCCGGGCCGGTTCGACGACGAAGGTGACGGCGGCGGTGCCGTCGCTCGCGCCGGAGCACCGCGTCGATCTCGGCGCCCCCGTGCAGCACTGACTTCCGGGCTGTTCAACCCCGCCTTCCGGCGCCTCACCGTAGGGAAGTTGCCCAACCACACCAGCGGCGTCCGGGCGGGCGACGGCTTCGCCGGCTCCTTCGTCGCGCAGTACGCGCACCGCTACGTAGGTGACCGGGCGCTCGTACGCCTCCGTGGCCGGCCGGCTCGTACTCCGCCCCGCCGGGATCCGGGAGGCCCGCTTTCGCGGCCGGCGACATGATCTCCACCGCCGCCGACCTGGAACGGCTGCCGGCCTCCCTCCTCCGCGGGCGGATCGTGCCGCCGGGACCGTGGCCGGAGAAGATGTCCACGGCCCCGGCACACATCGAAGGAGCCGTCCACGGCGCCGGGTTGCAGCGGTTCGCTTACGGCGGCCGGGTGGACCGGCTCAGGTCGGGCTCCCGGTACGGCTGCGGCGCGGAGCCCGCCGGAACCCGGGCCCTGAGCCGGACCCTCGTCCACTCGGTCGCCGCGACCGACGCCACGATCGAGGAGACGGACGGGTGGCCGCGCGATCGCGAAGGCCCGGGGCGCGGCACCGGGTCCAGGCCGTGATCACGGGGTACGACAGGGGGCTGGTCCGGGCCAGGTGAACACGTCGGAGTGAATCCGGCTCCGGCGGGGACCTAGTGGGCGAACCCCCTCTCCCGGGGCGGCCGATCCCGGCGTAGCATGTGAACGAAACAGTTTCGTTTACGGAACGGACCTCGCATGGAGAAGACAGGCATGGTCTCCGTACTCGTCGTCAACGACCAATCCCTCCAGCGCCTCGCCCTGCGCATGCTCCTCACCGCCGAGCCGGGCCTGACCGTCGCCGGAGAGGCGACGGACGGGGACGGGGCGATCCGTGCGAGTGCCGAACTCCGCCCGGACGTCGTCCTCATGGACGGCCGGCTGTCAGGGGCGGCCGGCACCGAGACCATCCGGCGCCTCACCCACCCCGCCCCCAGGACCACCCGGACCCCCGGCTTCCCCGCCGCCGCGGAGGAGACCCTCGCCCCCCGGGTCCTGGTGCTGACCCCGGCCGAGCAGGAGGCGGAGGCCTGGGCCGCCCTGCGCGCGGGCGCCGGCGGCTTCCTGCTCGACGACGCCGACCCGGCCGAACTGACCGCTGCCATCAAGGTGGTGGCCGCCGGGGACGCCGTCATCACGCCGGGTCTGACACGTGCGCTCATCGACGCGGTCCGCGAGCAGCACACGGTCCGCCCCCTCCCCCGCACTCCGGGGCTCGGCGCCCTCACCGGGCGCGAGCACGATGTCCTGGTCGCCGTGGCCTCCGGCTGGTCCAACGCCGAGATCGCGCAGTGGCTGTCCATCGCCCCGACCACGGTGAAGACCCACGTCAGCAACGTCCTGGCGAAGATCGGCGCCCGCGCCCGCGTGCAGGCGGTGACCTTCGCGTACGAGTCGGGACTGCTCCGGCCGGCGGCCTAGGGGATCCCCGCCGACCACGGTCGGGATCCGGCGGGCCGGCGTCTCCGCGGCGGAGCCCGCCGGCAAGCAGACCGTCGCCGGCACGTCCTCGGCGCGAGGGCACGGGCCGCCTTCCGGGGCTCCTCTTTGCTCAGCGAGCACAAGCCTCCGCCGGTGAGGAATGCCCTCGGGTAATGGAACAGGCGACCCGCCGCGAGCCACGTCATGAAACGCTGACCGGCCGATCGCCAGGGGTTCGCAAAGCGTGCAGATGGCGCGCCGGACATGCCTCCTGGTCATCGATTGGCGTCCATGCAGGCATTGGACGTATGCGTGCCGACGGCCGAGGCTTGCGGACATCACCTGTTCCTCCGACCAGGAGCCGATCATGAGGACCCAGTGGAACGCAGCCGAGGGGCACATCGAGACGACCGCGCGCGGCCGTGCCGTGCTCTCCCAGCCCCGCCTCAACCGGGGCACCGCCTTCACCCGGGAGGAACGGCGGTCACTGGGCCTGGTGGGCCTCGTGCCGACGGCGGTGCTGACCCTGGAACAACAGGCCGAGCGGGCGTACCAGCAATACGCGGCCCAGCCGACCGACCTGGCCAAGAACGTCAATCTCACCGCGCTGCACGACCGCAACCAGGTGCTCTTCTACCGGCTGCTCGGTGACCACCTCGACGAGATGCTGCCCATCGTCTACACGCCGACCGTCGGCCGGGCGATCCAGCGCTACAGCAACGAGTACCGGCGCCCGGCCGGCGTGTACCTGTCGGTGGACGAGCCGGAGGACATCGAGGGCGCGCTCACGGCCACCGGCCTGGGCCCCAACGACGTCGACCTGATCGTCGCCACGGACGGCGAGGCCATCCTCGGCATCGGCGACTGGGGCGTGGGCGGTATCGACATCTCGGTGGGCAAGCTCGCCGTCTACACCGCCGCCGCGGGCATCGACCCGAACCGCACCCTGGCGGTCATGCTGGACGTCGGCACCAACCGCCAGGAACTCCTGGAGAGCCCGCTCTACCTGGGCAACCGGCACCCGCGGGTGGACCGGGAGACGTACGACGCCTTCATCGACGCCTACGTCACCACCGCCCGCCGGCTCTTCCCTGACGCCCTGCTGCACTGGGAGGACTTCGGCGCCGCCAACGCCCGCCGGATCCTGGAGCGTTACCGTCCGAACGAGTTCACCTTCAACGACGACGTCCAGGGCACCGGCGCCGTCAACCTCGCCGCCGTGCTCTCCGGGGTGAGGGCCAGCGGGATCGCGCTGCGCGACCACCGCGCGGTGATCTTCGGAGCGGGCACCGCCGGCATCGGCATCGCCGACCAGCTGCGCGACGCCATGGTCGCCGACGGGCTGACCGCCGAGGAGGCCACCGCCCGCATCTACGCCGTGGACCGCTTCGGCCTGCTCACCGACGACCAGGAGGGGCTGCGCGACTTCCAGGTCCCCTACGCCCGTCCCGCCGCCGAGGTCGCCGACTGGCACCGGGACGAGAAGATCGGGGGCGTCGCACTGGCCGAGACCGTCGCGCGGGTGCGGCCGACGGTCCTGATCGGCACCTCCGGCCAGGGCGGCTCCTTCACCGAGGACATCGTCCGTACGATGGCCGCCCACACCGACCGCCCGATCGTGCTGCCGATGTCCAACCCGACCGACCTGGCCGAGGCGGTCCCGGCCGACCTGCTGGCCTGGACGGACGGCCGCGCCCTGATCGCCACCGGCAGCCCGTTCCGCCCGGTCGAGCAGGACGGGGTCCGGTACGAGATCGGGCAGGCCAACAACGCGCTGATCTTCCCCGGCCTCGGACTCGGCGCGATCGTCGCCCGGGCCACCCGGGTCACCGACGGCATGCTGGCCGCCGCCGCGCACGCCGTCGCCGGCCGGACCGACGCCACCGGCCCCGGAGCGCCGATCCTGCCCCTCACCGACCAGCTGCGCGAGACCTCGGTCGCCGTGGCGGTCGCGGTGGCCCGCGCCGCCGCCGACGACGGGGTGGCGCGCGTGGCGGTGGACGACTCGGTGCAGGACCGGGTGCGGGCGGCGATATGGAAGCCCGTCTACCCGCCGATCAAGGCCGTCTGACCCACCGCGCGCCCCGGCGGCGGCCGGCGGAGCAATTCCCGCACCACTCCCCCACATGCACCCACGGTCTGCGTACGGCCCGTCCGATGCGGCGGGAGAATAGGAGCATGGATCTCCAGGTACTGCGCTCCTTCCAGGCCGTGGCCGAGGGGGCGACCGTCACCGAGGCCGCGGCGGCCGCGCACATCACCCAGCCCGCGCTCTCCCGGGCCCTGAACCGGCTGGAGGGCGAGGTCGGCGCGGAACTCCTCCAGCGGGTCGGCCGGGTCCTGCGGCCCACCCCGGCCGGGCGCGTGTTCAAGGAGTACGTCGACACCCTGCTGGACAGCTACGACCGGGGACGGCGGGCGGTGGCCGAGGTCGTCGACCCCGACACGGGCGTGGTTTCGCTGGCCTTCCTGCACACCCTGGGCACCTGGCTCGTACCCACACTGGTCACCGGATTCCGGCAGCGCTTCGCCGCCGTCCGGTTCGAACTGCACCAGGCCGACGAGAACGGTCTCGCCCAGCACCTCCTGGACTCCACCGCGGACCTGATCATCACCGGCAAGGACCCCGGCCATCCGCTGATCACCTGGCGGCGGCTCCTGGTCGAGCCCCTGTGGCTGGCGGTCCCCGCCCGGCACCGGCTCGCGCAGCGACGGCGGGTGCGGCTGGCCGAGGTGGCCGACGAGCAGTTCATCGTGCTCAAGCCGGGCTACGGGCTGCGCAGTGTCACCGAGACCCTGTGCCACCAGGCCGGGTTCAGCCCCCTGGTCGGCTTCGAGGGCGAGGAGGTGGAGACGCTGCGCGGACTCGTCGCGTCCGGTCTCGGCGTCTCCCTGATCCCGGCCGCGCCGGAGGCCACCGCGGCCCCGGAGACCAACCCGGACCTGCCCATCCGCTACCTCAGGCTCACCGACGTACGGGCCGCGCGGGACATCGGCGTCGCCCGCCTGGCCGCCCGCTCCCTGCCCCCGGCCGCCCGGCGCTTCATCGACCACGCCCTGAACACGACGGCCGGGACGGGCGGAGTGCCACGGCACCCCTGAACACCGCGGCGCCCGACGAGACGCTTAACACAACACGGTTGCACTAATAACGAAACCGTGTTGTGCTGCCGTCATGACTTCCCCCACCACTCACACCTGTTACATCCCCGCCACCCCCCGGGGCGGCGGACCAAACCTCGCGATCGCCGCCCTGGAGGCCGGCGACGACGTCGTCGCCACCGCCCGCAGGCCCGAGCAGCTGGACGGCCTCGTCGAGAAGTACGGCGACCGCGTCCTGCCCGTCGCACTCGACGTCACCGACCGGCCCGCCGCCGAGGCCGCCCTGCGGGCCGCCGTCGACCGCTTCGGCCGGGTCGACGTCGTGGTCAACAACGCCGGATACGCCAACCTCGCCGCCGTGCAGACGACCCCGGAGGAGGACTTCCGCCGCCAGTTCGACACCAACTTCTGGGGCGTCTACAACGTCTCCACCGCCGCGCTCCCGCTCCTCAGGGCCCAGGGCGGCGGCACCATCGTGCAGTTCTCCTCCATCGGCGGCCGCGTCGGCTCCACCCCCGGCCTCGGCTCCTACCAGGCCGCCAAGTTCGCCGTGGACGGCTTCACCCGGGTCCTCGCGGCCGAGACCGCGCCCTTCGGCATCCACTGCCTGGTCGTGGAACCCAGCGGCTTCGCCACCGACTGGGCCGGCCCCTCGATGCGGATCCCCGAGGTGGCCCCGGAGTACGAGCCGACCGTCGGGGAGATGGTCCGCCGGCTGGGCGGTGCCGCCGCCGGCGACCCGAGGCGTGCCGGGGAGATCCTGGTCCGGGTCGTCAAGTCACCGAACCCGCCCACGCACCTGCTCCTCGGCGTCGACGCCGTCGAGATGGCGCAGAGCTACTCGCGTGCCCAACTGGAGGAGGCCGGCACCTGGGAACAGGTGAGCCGCTCGGCCGACTCCGACCAGGACTACCCGGCCGAACTCCCCGAGGGCGCCCGGCCGACTGACTAAGTAGCCGACTTCGTCCAGGACGAGGACGGCTGGCCGCAGGTAGCTTCCGAGTTTGCTGGTCAGGCGCCGCCCACTCCCGGCGGTCCGAGCAGGGCTGCGTCGCCTTGGCCTCGACGAAGGAGAGGGGGGCCAGGTCCTTGACCTCGTGGGGGGCGAGCTCGGGCTGGAACGAGAAGTCGTAATCCTGCACGACCGCTGCCGGCGACCCATGCGGTCACAGCACCGGATACGGAGTGTCGCCAGACGCCCAGCCCCTGCAGCGTCGACTCAAAGACTGCGGCCGAGACCTATCCCTGCCAGGCCGTCGCTTGGTCGATTCCAACAACGGAACCTGTGGCCATCCCCCATGGCAGATGGCCACAGGATGTCCGGAGATTCCGGTCCCAGGGTCAGGGAACGGAGTAGCCGCCATCGACGGGCAGTGCGATGCCGGTGACAAAGCTCGACTTGCCGGAGCAGAGCCAAACGACAGCGTCGGCGATCTCCTCGGCACGGGCGATCCTGCCGAGGGGGTGAGCGTCGGCGAGTGACTTCCGCGTCTGGTCGTCCAGGGTTGCGATCATGGGAGTGTCCACGAGGCCGGGGCATACGGCGTTGATGCGGATGCCGTGCGGTGCGGCCTCAAGCGCGGAGCTCTTGGTCATCGCGATCTCCGCAGCCTTGGTGGCCGTATAGCCAGAGAACCCCGCGACGCCCACCAGCCCCGCACCTGAGGACATGTTCACGATCGCGCCGGCCCCTTGAGCGACCATGTGCTGCAGCTCGTACTTCATCGACAGGAAGACGCCGCGCACGTTGAGGGCGATCATGTGGTCGAGCATCTCGGTCGAGTATTCCGTGGTGAGTTGGTACTCGCCGTCATAGCCCGCGTTGTTCACGGCAAGGTCTAGGCGGCCGGTGCCGTCGGCCGCAGTGCGGACGGCCATTTCCACCTGGGACTCGTCGGTGATGTCCGCCACCACGTAGCGAGCCGAGCCACCGCGGGCCTCAATCTGGCTGACGGTCTCCTGCAGGGTTTCCACCGTACGGCCCGCGACCGTCACCAGCGCCCCCTCGGCGGCCAGCGCCAGGGCTGACGCCCGCCCTATGCCGCTCCCACCGCCGGTGATGAGCACCGACCTGTCAGCGAACTGCTTGGTCATATCTGTCCTTCGTTTTCACATTGCATCTCGGGAACTGGAACCGAGGTCAGTAGCGGGCGTCGCTGATCTGCAGCAGCGGCGACACGATCGACGGGACTCCGTCCACTGTCGCTCCCGTGAACTGCAGCATGCGGGCCAGCATCCTGTTGTTGTCAGCCGGGAAGTTCAGGGCGGGAGCGGACACCTCGTCGAGGGTGGCGCGCTGAGTCTCGGTGAGGGCGACCTCCAGAGCGCCCAGATTGGCCTCAAACTGGTCCAGGCGACGCGCGCCGATCAGAGTGGAGGCAATTCCGGATCGCGCGTGGACCCAGGCCAGGGCTACTTGGGCGGGACTCGCGCCCACCTCGCCGGCGACGGTGTTGAGGGCGTCAATGACGATGTAGTCGGTCTCGCTGGGGGTGCCGACCAGTTGTGCGCGGGCAGTGTCCACGGGGAGGGTGCTGCTGCTGGAGTACTTACCGGACAGGAACCCGCTCTTCAGCGGCCCCCAGGCCATGACACCCATGCCCAGGGCCTGGGCCATGGGGAGGAGCTCCCCCTCCGAGGTCCGCTCGAGCAGGGAGTACTCCAGTTGCAATGCGGTGATGGGAGCCCAGCCTCGGAAGCGCCCGATGGTGGCTGCTTCGGCCGTCGCCCACGCGGGCACGTCGGAGAAGCCGACGTAGCGAACCTTGCCGTCGCTGACCAAGTCGTCCAGGGCGCGAAGGGTCTCCTCCACGGGCGTGGAGGGGTCGAAGTTGTGCAGCCAGTAAATGTCGACATAGTCGGTCTGGAGGCGTCGGAGCGAGTTCTCGAGCTGCTGCACGATTGCCTTACGGCCGGCTCCGCCGCCGTTGGGGTCATTTTCGTACAGGTTGCCGAAGAACTTCGTGCCCAGAACGACTCGATCGCGAAGTCCGGGCCGCTCGGCGAAGTAGTCGCCGACGATCTTCTCGGCATGGCCGTTGGTGTAGATGTTGGCCGTGTCGATCGAGTTGCCGCCCCTGTCCAGATAGGCGGCGATGATGTTCCTGGCCTCTTCCGGGCTGCAACCCCAACCGTGATCCTCACCGAATGTCATTGTTCCCAGCGTGAACGGGCTTATTCGCAGCCCCGAGCGGCCCAGCGTGGCGAAGGAATCGAGGGTCATTGTGAATCTCCAAGCTGATGGGGATGTACGTCACCACGCGAAACGGCATGCCCCCGGCTTCGGCGTATCGGTCATCCGTCCGCGCCCGCGATCTGGCGACCGGAGCCATGAGGCGGCGGCGTGGATACCGTTTCTCTGTGTTCCTCCATTGGAGCCCACTCGGCGCAAGCCACCTAGAACAGCCTGCGCAATTCCTTGCACGATACGCTCAAACCTGCGTGCATCACGTTGCCCGAGCGCAGGCGCTCATGGTCTCCTGGCGTAGTGGACCACCTTGATGAACTGCGTCACCGGATTGCGCGACTCGCCGCAGTCAGCCAGCGACCGTTGGCGATCGAAGGAATGACGGTGTTCTCGGCCCGGCATGTGACCGAACCTCTGGGCGTGGTCGTCGAGCCCACGTTCGCTCTGGTCCTCCAGGGGGCGAAACGCTCCATACTCAATGACCGCATTCTCGATTACCACGCGAGCCAGTACCTCGTTGTGACCGTCGATCTCCCGCTGACCTCTCAGATCACACGCGCCACGTTCGACGAGCCGTTTCTCGCGTTCGGACTGCCGCTACGATCCGCGACCATCGCCGAACTGCTGATGGAGGCCGGCTCCACTGCGTTCCGCCCTCACGACGGGCCCGGCATCGCTACCAGCGACGCCGACGACAAACTACTGGATGCTGTCGCCCGACTGCTGCGCCTGCTGGACGAGCCACGTGACCTCGCGATTCTCGCTCCTGGCGTGCAACGCGAGATTCACTGGCGCCTGCTGAACGGACCCCAAGGCGGCCTGGTCAGACAGATCGGCCTGGCCGATAGCCGTGTGTCCCTCGTCGCCCGCGCCATCACATGGATCACGGCCCACTACGACGAAGTGATCCGGATCGACGACCTCGCCGACGAAGTCAACACAAGCGTCTCTTCACTCAACCGGCACTTCCGCGCGGTGACCGCCATGAGTCCGCTGCAATACCAGAAGCAGCTGCGACTGCAAAAGGCCCGCCTGCAACTCATCGCAGCGCCACATGACGTCGCCGCGATTGGTGCCACCGTGGGGTACAACAGCCCGTCGCAGTTCAGCCGCGAGTACCGGCGTATGTTCGGAGTCCCACCGGTTCAGGACGCACAACGCCTCCAAACCGCTGAGATGGTGCGGGAGTAAGGGCTGTCCCGTAATCCCTGGTGGATCAGCGCGCGGCGTCAGATGCGGTGCATCGCAAGGCGGAGGGTCGTCCTCATACTGGGCGTATTCGGGCGAGCCCGACAACGCTGCGAGGTGCCGTAGCTGTCGTCGTGCGCCCGCCGGGGATTACGGGACAGCCCTTAGGCAGCCGGTCACGCCGCTCACCGTGCGGCAGTCGCTTTCACGGGTGAGCGTGGAGTCGCGATACTCCGTGCTCAAGACCCTGTCCTGCACTGCTATCACGGCTGACGACATCGACCGTGCACTGGTCGGAGCGAAGCCAAGGCTCACCCCTGCTGCCCCGGCCTGGTCCACGAACAGGCCCGGCGTGCGCGCCACCTGAACCGCCTCCACCTGTTGATCAGCGATGGGCCGGCCGGCGCCACGCCCTGAGGCGGGCCGTCACCGAACAGGAGACACCGGCTTCGTCCACAGGGTTGGGGGACGCACTGCGGGGGTGCCCTTGAGGAGCGCCGACACCGTGGCGAACGGCCCGGCTGCCCGATCAGGGAGCAGGTGAGCACGGCCGTGTCCCCGTCCACCGAACGCCGGGGTGATCGGTGACGGCCCGCCTCACGGTGAGGCGCCGCTGAAAGGTTCGGCGCGCGGGTCGCGGGCGGGTGCCGGTGCGAAAGAAACAGCCGCGGCCTCGAGTACCTCGTTCACCCGCCGTAGCTCGCCGTTCTCCTTTTCCGGCTGCCGAGCCCGTGCGGACTCGTCACGGGTGGCAGGAGCCTGCGGGGCAGCCCGGACATCGTGCTTCTTCACCCGGTGCCGCCGGGCTTCGGGATGATCGCCGAGCAGATCACCGGCCTCACGCATGGTCCCCGGCCGGCCCGGCGACCACAGGCCGGCGCCTACAGCCCCACGATCTTGTTCCACCGCTTCGCGAAGTCCACGCGTTCGGCCGAGGTGATGTCGCGGGCGATGGCGAGGCGCCTGCGCATCGCCGTGTTCGGGAAGATCAGGGGGTTCTCGGCGAGGGCCGCGGTGTCCTTGTCCTTGGAGTCGGCGAGCACCTGCCGGGCCGCCGGGACGGGGCAGACGTAGTTGACCCAGGCGGCCAGCCGGGCGGCGACCTCGGGCTCGTAGTAGTGGTCGACCAGGCGCTCGGCGTTGACCTTGTGGTCGGCGCGGTCCGGGATCATCAGGGAGTCCGACCACAGCTCCGCGCCCTCCTCCGGGACGAGGAAGCGGATGTCGGGGTTGTCGGCCTGCAGCTGAATCACGTCACCGGAGTACGCCTGGCAGGCCAGCACGTCGCCGCTGACCAGGTCCTTGGTGTAGTCGTTGCCGGTGAAGCGGCGGATCTGGCCGCGGGCCACCTGCTTGTCCACCTCGTCGCAGACGTCGTAGAAGTCGTCGGCGGTCCACTGGGTGATGTCCACTCCGTTGCCCTGCATCAGCAGCGCGAACGCCTCGTCGAGACCGGAGAGCAGGGTCACCCGGCCCTTGAGGTCGCTCGCCCACAGGTCCTTGACGTGCCGGATCTCGCGGCCCAGCTTGCGGTGGTTGTAGGCGATGCCGGTGATGCCCGACTGCCAGGGCACCGTGTACCGGCGGCCCGGGTCGAAGGCGGGCGAGCGGAGCAGCGGGTCCAGGTACCTCGCCACGTTCGGCTGGTGGGCGCGGTCCATCTTCTGGACCCAGCCGAGCCGGACGAACCGCGCGCACATCCAGTCGCTGATGACGATCAGGTCGCGGCCGGTGGACTGGTGGTTCATCAGCGCCGGGCTGATCTTGCCGAAGAACTCGTCGTTGTCGTTGATCTCCTCGATGTAGTCGACGGAGATCCCGGTCTGCTTCTCGAAGGCGTCGAGGGTGGGCCGCTTGTTCGGGTCGTCGTCGTCGACGTCGATGTACAGCGGCCAGTTCGCGAAGACCAGCCTGCGGTCCCGGGCGGACACGTCGGTGACGTCGCGGTCGTCGGCCTTGACGTAGGCGGCGGGCACCCCGCAGCCGGCCAGGGCGCCCAGCGCGGCGGCACCGCCGAGCGCGCGCAACAGGGAGCGACGGGACGGCCCGGGCGTTCGAGAGGGATTCTGGGGCACACCTGAAGCATGTCCCGCCTGCCCGCGGCCGGGCAATCGACGCTGCGTCGAGCCCTCTGACGCGGACCGGACACCTTGTCGATGACCTGGGTCGACACGGCTTGCACGGCGGGTCACCGGGGGCTCGCACGGCCGGTCACCGGGGGCCGACGGCAAAGCGCTGCCCGGGGACTCCTCGTCCCCGGGCAGCGCCACGTACCCGGCGGCGCGGGAACCCGGGCGACCAGCCCCGGCCCCCACCGCGCCGCATCCGGACCTACGCGTCCAGCGACGTCATCACGTGCTTGATCCGCGTGTAGTCCTCGAACCCGTACCCCGACAGGTCCTTGCCGTAGCCGGACTTCTTGAACCCGCCGTGCGGCATCTCCGCGACCAGCGGGATGTGCGTGTTGATCCACACGCAGCCGAAGTCCAGCTTCTTGGACATCCGCATCGCCCGCCCGTGGTCCTTGGTCCACACGGAGGAGGCCAGCGCGTACTCGACGCCGTTGGCCCACTCGGTGGCCTGGTCCTCGTCCGTGAAGGACTGGACGGTGATGACCGGCCCGAAGACCTCGTTCTGGATGATCTCGTCGTCCTGCTTGAGCCCGGAGACGACGGTCGGGGCGTAGAAGTAGCCCTTGTCGCCGACCCGCTGTCCGCCGGCCTCGACCTTGGCGTGGGCGGGCAGCCGCTCGATGAACCCGGAGACCTGCTTGAGCTGGTTGGGGTTGTTCAGGGGGCCGAACAGCACGTCCTCGTCGTCCGGCTGCCCGGTCTTCGTCTCGGCCGCGGCCTTGGCGAGCGCGGCGACGAACTCGTCGTGGATGGACTCCTGGACGAGGACGCGGGTGGCGGCCGTGCAGTCCTGGCCGGCGTTGAAGAAGCCCGCGACGGAGATGTCCTCGACGGCCTTGGCGATGTCGGTGTCCTCGAAGACGACGACCGGCGCCTTGCCGCCCAGCTCCAGGTGGACCCGCTTGAGGTCCTTGGAGGCGGACTCGGCGACCTGCATGCCGGCGCGCACGGAGCCGGTGATGGAGGCCATCGCCGGAGTCGGGTGCTCGACCATGAGACGGCCGGTGTCACGGTCGCCGGTGACGACGTTGAAGACGCCCTTGGGGAGGATGCCGCCGAGGATCTCGGCCATCAGGACCGTCGACGCCGGGGTGGTGTCGGACGGCTTGAGTACGACCGTGTTGCCCGCGGCGAGCGCCGGGGCGAACTTCCACACGGCCATCATCATCGGGTAGTTCCAGGGCGCGACCTGCGCGCAGACACCGATCGGTTCGCGGCGGACGATGGAGGTGAGCCCCTCCATGTACTCGCCGGCCGAGCGGCCCTCCAGCATCCGCGCGGCACCCGCGAAGAAGCGGATCTGGTCGACCATCGGCGGGATCTCCTCGGAGCGGGTCAGCCCGACGGGCTTGCCCGTGTTCTCCACCTCGGCCGCGATGAGCTCCTCGGCGCGCTCCTCGAACGCGTCGGCGATCTTCAGGAGGTACTTCTGGCGCTCGGCGGGCGTGCTGTCCCGCCACGCCGGGAAGGCCGCCGCGGCGGCCGCCATGGCCGCGTCGACGTCCGACGCCCCGGACAGCGGCGCCGTCGCGTACGCCTCGCCCGTCGCGGGGTTGACCACCTCGGTGGTCCGTCCGTCGGCGGCGTCCCGGAACTCACCGTCGATGTAGTTGCGCAGACGACGCAGCTCGGTGCTCACTGCCGGCCCTCCAAGTTCGGGTGTCCATTGACTGAGACACCACAGTAATCCGAGATCCCACGTTTTCAACACCCCCACCGGCATCCCCTCTGCGAAATCCGCAATACCAGCTACCGTAAACAACGAATTTCATCGCTACGGCCTTGCGGAACCGTCGAGACGTCGTGCACAGTGAGGCCGTGGCCAGTCGAAGCGCAGACCAGAGGGACTCCTCCCGCGAGTCCAGGAACGGCACCCCGCAGTTGGACGCCGTTTCCCTCGCCATCATCCAGCAGCTCCAGGAGGACGGCCGCCGGCCGTACGCCGCGATCGGCAAGGCCGTCGGCCTGTCGGAGGCGGCCGTGCGCCAGCGCGTCCAGAAGCTGCTGGACCAGGGCGTGATGCAGATCGTCGCCGTGACGGACCCGCTCACCGTGGGCTTCCGCAGGCAGGCGATGGTCGGCGTCAACGTCGAGGGCGATGTCGAGTCGATCGCGGACGCGCTGACGGCCATGTCGGAAGTCGAGTACGTGGTGATGACCGCGGGCTCGTTCGACATCCTCGCGGAGATCGTCTGCGAGGACGACGACCACCTGCTGGACGTCATCAACAAACGCATCCGGGCGCTGCCCGGCGTGCGCTCCACCGAGAGCTTCGTCTACCTGAAGCTGAAGAAGCAGACCTACATGTGGGGAACCCGATAACCGTGACCCAGAAGGACCTCAGCCGCACCGCGTACGACCACCTGTGGATGCACTTCACCCGCATGTCCTCGTACGAGAACTCGCCCGTCCCGACCATCGTCCGGGGTGAGGGCACCTACATCTACGACGACAAGGGCAAGCGCTACCTCGACGGTCTCGCGGGCCTGTTCGTGGTCCAGGCCGGTCACGGCCGCACGGAACTCGCCGAGACCGCCTTCAAGCAGGCCCAGGAACTGGCGTTCTTCCCGGTGTGGTCGTACGCCCACCCGAAGGCCGTCGAGCTCGCGGAGCGGCTGGCCGACTACGCCCCCGGCGACCTGAACAAGGTCTTCTTCACCACGGGCGGCGGCGAGGCCGTGGAGACCGCCTGGAAGCTCGCCAAGCAGTACTTCAAGCTGCAGGGCAAGCCGACCAAGTACAAGGTCATCTCCCGCGCGGTCGCCTACCACGGCACCCCGCAGGGCGCCCTGTCCATCACCGGCCTGCCGGGCCTGAAGGCCCCCTTCGAGCCGCTGGTCCCCGGCGCGCACAAGGTCCCGAACACCAACATCTACCGCGCCCCGCTCTTCGGCGACGACCCGGAGGCCTTCGGCCGCTGGGCCGCCGACCAGATCGAGCAGGAGATCCTCTTCGAGGGCGCGGACACCGTCGCCGCGGTCTTCCTGGAGCCCGTGCAGAACGCCGGCGGCTGCTTCCCGCCCCCGCCCGGCTACTTCCAGCGGGTCCGCGAGATCTGCGACAAGTACGACGTGCTGCTCGTCTCCGACGAGGTCATCTGCGCCTTCGGCCGGCTGGGCACGATGTTCGCCTGCGACAAGTTCGGCTACGTCCCGGACATGATCACCTGCGCCAAGGGCATGACCTCGGGCTACTCCCCGATCGGCGCCTGCATCGTCTCCGACAGGATCGCCGAGCCGTTCTACAAGGGCGACAACACCTTCCTGCACGGCTACACCTTCGGCGGCCACCCGGTCTCCGCGGCGGTGGGTCTCGCCAACCTCGACCTGTTCGAGCGCGAGAACATCAACCAGCACGTGCTCGACAACGAGGGCGCGTTCCTGTCCACCCTGCAGAAGCTGCACGACCTGCCGATCGTCGGCGACGTCCGCGGCAACGGCTTCTTCTACGGCATCGAGCTGGTGAAGGACAAGAACACCAAGGAGTCCTTCAACGACGAGGAGACCGAGCGCGTCCTGTACGGCTTCCTCTCCAAGGCGCTGTTCGAGAACGGCCTGTACTGCCGTGCCGACGACCGCGGCGACCCGGTCGTCCAGCTCGCCCCGCCGCTGATCTCCGACCAGGAGACCTTCGACGAGATCGAGCAGATCCTGCGCGCCACGCTGACGGAGGCGTGGACGAAGCTCTGATCATCGGATCAGCGGTCCGATCCGGCCCCGGTGCCGTCCGTTCGAGTGAGAACGGAGGCCCGGGGCCGTGTGCTGTCCGGGCTCGGCCCCCGACCTGCCTAGCGTGCACGTGACCGATCGGCCCAGCCTTCGTTCCCCCGGACGGGGGATCGGACGCGCGGAAACGGATCAGAACCGAGGTGTACGCCCATGGAGGCCCCGCCGGACAACGACGTGCTGTGGGCACGCTCCCTGCACTTCCGCCACCAGGACGGCTCGCCCGGTGTCACCGGTGTCTCGCTCGGTGTGCGGGAGGGCGAGATCCTCGCCGTCAGCGGCCCGCGCGGCAGTGGCAAGACCACGCTGCTGAGGTGCCTGTCCGGTCTGGTCCCGGCGCAGCACGGCGAGGTCTGGTTCAACAGCATGGCCGTACACCGGATGGGCCCGCTCACCCGCGAGCGGCTCCGCCGCGACCGCTTCGGCTGGATCGACCCGGCCCCCGCGCTGGTCCCCGAGCTGAACGTCTGGGAGAACACCGCCCTGCCGCTGATGCTGCGGGGCACCGGCCGCCGCCGGGCCAAGGTGGCCGCACTGGAGTGGCTGGAGCGCCTCGACGTCGGAGACCGGGCCCGTCGCCACCCGGCGGAGCTCCAGCAGTCCGAGCGCCAGCGCGTCTGCGTCGCCCGCGCGCTCGCCCCCTCCCCCACGATCCTCTTCGCGGACGAACCGACCGCGCCGCTGCACCGCGCCGACCGCGCCCACGTGCTGCGCACCCTCACCACGGCGGCCCGCTCGCACGGCATCACGGTCGTCCTCGCCACGCACGACGCCGAGACGGCGGCGCTCGCCGACCGCACCGTCGCGCTCCTGGACGGGCGCCGGGTGAACACCCTCCACCTGCCGCCGGTCCCCGAGACGGAAGGCCGGGCCGAGTGCTCGCTCTCCGTATGAGCCGCGCCGCCCGCCCGGCCGTCCACCTGCGCCGCCTCCTGGTGGCCGCGGCGGCCGGCGGTACGGGCTTCCTGCTGCTGTCCGCCCTCGGCTACGCGATGGTCCACCCGACCCACTCCACGGCCGCGCTGCTGCGCCTGTCGTGGTGCGCGATCCCGCTCGCCGCCACGGTGTACCTCGCGATCGCGGTCGCCCGCACCGACCCCGGCACCAGGCCGCGCCCGGGCCTGTCCGCCCTGGGACTGGGCCCGGGCCGCCTGATGGCCGTCGCCGCCCTGAACACGGCCCTGGCCTGCACCCTGGGCTCGCTGCTGGCCCTCCTGGTCTTCCTGCACCTGCGCGGAGACCTCACGGGCATGCCCTTCGACGGCGCGGCGAAGGACTTCCTGGCGGCGAACAGGTCCCTGCCCGTCCCGGCGGCCCTGACCCTCCTGGCCGTGCTCCCGGTGCTCGCCTCCGCGGCGGTGGCGGTGACCCTGCGCCCGAGGGACCTGCCGGGGCCGGCGGACCGGGCGGGTGTGTACGGACGCTTCGGGGCCCGCCTCTTCACCGCCGTGCCGCGCCCCGCGGCACCGTCCACGGCAGGCCGCGCCACCGGCACGGCGGCGCCGGCCGCGGACGTCCCCGCCGGGGACGCCACCCGGCAGGCGCCGGCGGGGGAAGCCCCGCCCCCCGCGGCCGCACCGGAGCCGACGGCGCTCGGCAAGTCGCCCAGCGGCCTGCCCTGGGGCATCGCCGTACTCGCCGCGGGCCTCGCCGTGGAGTCCTACGCCGGCGCCACCCCCCGCACCACCCTCCCCGGCGGCCTGGCCGTGAGCCCCGTCGGCGTCCTCGCCGGCTGGGCGCTCACCGCCCTGGGCCTGGTCCTCGCCGCCCCCGGCCTCACCCACCTCTGCGGCCGCCTGCTGCAGACCCTCCGTCCCGGCGCCCTCCGCCTGCTGGCCGGCCGGGGCCTGATGGCGGAGGCCACCCGGATCGGCCGCCCGCTCGGCGTCGTCTGCGCGGTGGCGTCCGCGGGCTTTGCGGCCCTCACGCTCTACGACGACGGCGACGCCCTCGCCCTCGGCCCGCTCACCACCCTCGGCGGTGTCGTGGTCGCCGGCTGTGCGCTGGCCACCCTGCTGACCGCGGCCGTGGAGGCCCGCCAGTCCCGCGCCGACACCACCGCGGCCCTGCTCCGCCTCGGCGCCCCGGCCACCGCGCTGCGCAGCGCCGCGGCCCTGCGCACCGGCGCCCTGCTGGCCTTCTTCGCCCCGCCGACCCTGCTGGTCGCCGACCTCGCCGCGCTGCCCCTCAGCCGCTGAGACGTCGTAGGGACGAACCGCGGCAGCAAAATCCGAACCCGCCGATGACTTTCGCACCCGTCTTCGGTCTGTCCCCCCGAACCGCACGACATCCGAGGGAGAGACCCCCATGTACCAGCAGATGATCTTCGTGAACCTGGCCACCGCCGACGTCGCCGCGTCGCGGAAGTTCTTCACGGAGCTCGGCTACTCGATCAACCCGCAGTTCAGCGACGACAACTGCGCCTGTGTCGTGATCAGCGACACGATCATCGCGATGTTCCTGAGCAAGCAGCGCTACGCCGACTTCACCAAGAAGGAGATCGCCGACTCGACCAAGACCAGCGAGGTGCTGATCTGTCTGAGCGCGGAGAGCCGCGGGAAGGTCGACGAACTGGTGGAGAAGGCGGTCGCGGCGGGCGGCACGGCGAACGACGACGTCCAGGACCAGGGCTTCATGTACGGCCGTTCCTTCGACGACCTCGACGGCCACAGCTGGGAGGTCGTGTGGATGGACCCGGCGGCCGTGCAGGGCTGACGCCTAGGGTGGGCGGGTGCATCAGACACCCGCCCAGCCGCAGCCCCACCGTGCCGCCCACGACCGTGAGATCGAGTCCCTCGCCGAGTTCGACGAGGTCGTCGCCACGCACGCCACGCTCGCCCAGTACCGCGTCCAGACCGTCGACCTGACGGACCGTACGGACGCCCTGCTCACCACCGACACCGCCGGCGCGGTCTTCCTCGGCTGCCCGATGTCGGCCGAGGCCGCCGCCCGGGTCCGCGCCTCGGGCGCCCTGGTGTTCCCGCCCGTCCCCGGCCTCCCCTTCGATCCGTACCGCGCCTTCGTCTACACACCCGCCGAACTGTTCGACGCGCTCGGCGAGGGCTACGAGGCGACCCCGGACGCCCGTTCGTACGCCTGGTTCCAGCGGACCAAGGCGGACGGCGACATATTCGCCTCGATGCTCCGCTCGATCCACGACGACGCGGTCTCCGACGCGCTCGACGAACTCCTCGACGGCGCCCGGGTGGTGGGCGTCATGGGCGGGCACGCGATGGCGCGCGGCACGGCGGAGTACGGCGGGGCCGCCCGGCTCGGCCGGGAGCTGGCGCGCGCCGGTTACACGGTGGCCACCGGGGGCGGTCCGGGAGCGATGGAGGCGGCGAACCTGGGCGCGTACGCGGCGCCCTTCGACGACGGGATGCTGGAGGAGGCGCTGCGGATCCTCGCCAAGGCGCCGTCGTTCCGGCCCTCGGTCACCGACTGGGCCCGGGCGGCCTTCGAGGTCCGCGAACGCTGGCCGGACGGCGGTGCCTCGGTCGGCATCCCCACCTGGTTCTACGGCCACGAGCCGCCGAACGCCTTCGCCGCGCACATCGCCAAGTACTTCGCCAACGCCACCCGCGAGGACGGCCTGCTGGCCCGCTCCAACGCCGGCGTGGTGTTCCTGCCGGGCGCCGCCGGGACCGTGCAGGAGATCTTCGACAACGCGACACCCAACTACTACGGGTCACGGGGCGAGCCGACCCCGATGGTGCTCGTGAACCAGGCGCACTGGAGCGAACGGCTGCCCGCCTGGCAGCTGTTGACCTCGCTTGCCCGGGAGCGGCCGATGGCGTCCCGTATCGCCCTGGTTGACCGGATCGAGCAGGCTTCCGAGGCGCTGAAACGTCTCGACAGTTAATAAGCAGGCAAAGTCAACACCTGTGGACCGCATATGCATTGACAGTACTTACGGCACACTTATAGACCTGTGAGTCTCCCGGGGTTGCTGATGCCTCACCTCGCGATGCGTCAACTCCCCTTCAAGCCCCCCGCAGTTATGCACTCAGTAAGGACAAACGTGTCCATATCCCGCCGCAGTGCACGTCGTTCCGTGCGCATCCTGGGTGTCGCCGCCGCGTCGGCCGCGCTGACGCTGGGCGTCTCCGGTTCCGCGCTCGCGTGCAACATCTCCGATTTCTCCGCCGAGGCCACCTGCGACGGCACCAACGGTGTCATCAACGTCAAGGACATCGACGCCTCCGGTACTTCGGCCACCATCACGGTCTTCCTGGAGAGCAACGGCGCCGACGCCAACCAGGTCGGCACCGCCCAGACCGTCAAGGGGTCCCGCGCGGGCACCACGGTCACCTTCTCCGAGGCCTGGAAGCCGAACGCGGAGTACCGCGTTCACGTCAAGGTCGACAGCGGCAAGATCCAGATCGACAAGGACATCACGCCCAACCTGACGACCCCGTCGACGGCGTGCAAGTCCGACGAGAGCGCCAGCCCCTCCCCGTCGGATTCGGCCACGCCGGCTCCGACGGAGTCCGCGTCCACCCCGGCCGAGTCCGACTCCCCGGCCCCGTCGGCCTCGGAGAGCAGCAGCACCGCCCCCGCGGGCGCGTCGGACAACGCCCCGTCCCCGGCGGTCGGTGAGTCGAACCTCGCCGAGACCGGTGCCAACTCCAACACCGGCCTGATCGCCGGCGTCGCGGGCGCGCTCGTCGTGGTCGGTGGCGGCGCCGTGTGGTTCGGCATGCGCCGTCGTGGGGCGAACAGCGGAAGCTGACGCACCAGCCGCGGTACTGCATCTCTTCGCACACCGTCGAGGCCCGTCCCCGCATCCCCGGGGGACGGGCCTCGGCCGTGCTCCAGGCCGTCAGCCCAGTACGACGGTCTCCGCCGCGTCGAACTCGACGCCCACCGTGTCCCCGGCCGCCGGCGCCTCCCGCAGCGCGCAGGCCGCCGCCAGGCGCGGGCCGCCGTCCCGGGGCTGGAGGTGGACGGTGACATGGGTGCCCTGGAAGGTGCGCGCGGTCACCGCGCAGGGCAGCCCCTCGCCGGCCGCCACCAGTCGCACGCCCGCGGGCCGCACCAGGACGGTGCGCGGCCCCTGTGGCGCGTTCCCGGGCACCGGGAGCTTCCCCCACGGCGTCACCGCGACCGCCCCCTGGACGGTCGCCGGGACCACGTTGTCGAAGCCGAGGAAGCGCGCCACGAACGCGTCGGCGGGCCGCTGCCAGACATCGAGGGGGGTGCCGGACTGGGCGATCCGTCCGTCCCGCATCACCACCACCCGGTCGGCCAGCGCGAAGGCCTCGCCCTGGTCGTGCGTGACCGCGAGCACGGTCGTACCCAGCCGCCCGAACAGCTCGCGCAGTTCGACCACCAGCCGCTCCCGCAGCGAGCGGTCGAGCTGTCCCAGCGGTTCGTCGAGCATCAGCAGCCTGGGCCGGGGCGCCAGTGCCCGGGCGAGCGCCACCCGCTGCTGCTCACCACCGGAGAGCCCGGCCACCGCCCGCCCGGCCGCCCCCGGCAGCCCGACCAGCTCCAGCAGCTCACCGACCCGCTCGGCCTGCCGGTCCTTGCCCGCACCGCGCATCCGGAGCCCGAAGGCCACGTTCCCGCCCACGTCACGCTGCGGGAACAGCTGATGGTCCTGGAACATCAGCCCGACCCCGCGCTGATGCGCCGGTACCCGCGCCTGGTCCTGCCCGTCGAGCAACACCCGGCCCGCATCGGGCGGTTGCAACCCCGCCACCACCCGCAGCAGCGTCGACTTGCCGCTCCCGCTCGGCCCGAGCACACACACCACCTCGTGCTCGGCGACCTTGAGGTCCACGGCGTCGAGCACGGCCCGCCCGCCGAACCGCACGGTGGCCTGCTCCAGTTCGAGAAGCGGCATCAGAACTCCCCCGTCCGGTCGGTCCGCAGCCGTTCCAGCACCAGCAGCGCCACCGCGCACACCACCATCAGAATCGTGGAAAGGGCCATCGCCTGGCCGTAGTTGAGATCGCCGGGGCGGGACAGCAGCCGCGCCACGGCCACCGGCAGGGTCGGGTTGTCCGGCCGGGCGATGAACACCGTGGCCCCGAACTCCCCGAGCGACACCGCGAAGGCGAAGCCCGCCGCGACCAGCAGCGCCCGGCGCACCATCGGCAGATCGACCTCCCGCCACACCCGCCACGGCGAGGCCCCGAGCACGGCCGCCGCCTCCCGCAGCCGTTCGTCCACGGCACGCAGCACGGGCAGCATGGTGCGGACCACGAACGGCACCCCGACCAGCGCCTGCGCGAGCGGCACCAGGATCCAGGACTGCCGCAGATCCAGTGGCGGCCTGTCGAGCGCGATCAGGAACCCGAAGCCGACCGTCACCGCGGACACCCCGAGCGGCAGCATCAGCAGCGCGTCGAAGCCCCGAACCAGCCGCCCCGCGTCCCGCCGGGCCAGCGCGGCGGCGGCCAGCCCGCCGATCACCACGGCGACGGCGGTCGCGGCGACGGCGTACTCGAGGGAATTGACCACCGACTGGACGGGCGCGACCAGGAAGGTGCCCCCGTCGGCGTCGCCCAGCGCCCGGTAGTAGCCGAATCCCCCGTCGAGCGACCGCCGCACCAGCACCGCCAGCGGCAGCACGAGGAGTACGGCGACGGTCGCGAGGACGCCCGTGAGCAGCGCCCACTGCCCGGCCCCACGCGGCCGGCGCGCCGTCACCGACGGGTCCACCAGCCGCAGCGCACTCTCCCGCCGCCGTACCGTCCACGCGTGCACGGCGAGGATCGCGCCGACCGCCACGAACTGCACGATCGTCAGGACGGCGGCCGTGGCGAGGTCGAAGATCTCGGAGGTCTGCCGGTAGATCTCCACTTCGAGGGTGGAGAAGGTCGGTCCGCCGAGGATCTGCACCACACCGAAGGACGTGAAGGTGAACAGGAAGACCATCAGCGCGGCGGCGGCCACGGCGGGCGCCAGCGCCGGCAGGGTGACCTTCCGCCAGGCGCCGAACGGCGAGACGCCCAGCATCCGCGCGGCTTCCTCCTGCCGCGGGTCCAGTTGCGCCCACAGTCCGCCCACGGTCCGTACGACGACCGCGTAGTTGAAGAAGACGTGCGCGACCAGGATCGCCCAGACAGTGGTGTCCAGTCGTACGCCCCACAGCTCGTCCAGCAGGCCGCCGCGGCCGACCAGCGCCAGGAACGCCGTACCGACCACCACCGTCGGCAGCACGAAGGGCACCGTCACCACGGCCCGCAGTACCTGTCTGCCCGGAAAGTCCAGGCGGGCGAAGACATAGGCGGCCGGCAGCGCCACCAGCAGGGTGAGCCCGGTGGAGGCGAGCGCCTGCCAGGTGGTGAACCACAGGACGTGCCGGATGTCCGACTGGCCGACGACATCGGCGATCCGCCCGAGCCGCCACCCCCCGTCGGTCTTCAGCCCGCGCGTGACGATCGCCGCGACCGGCCAGGCGAAGAAGACGGCGAAGAACGCGACGGGCACGGCCATCAGGCCGAGCCGCGCCGCGCTGCCGCGCCCGCCCGCTACTTGAGTACGAGTGAGGTCCACGTCTTGACCCACTGGTCACGGTTGGCGGCGATCTTCTCGGGCGCCATGGTCTCGGGGTCCTGGGCGGCGGGCCCGTACTTCGTGAACTCGGCGGGCACGGCCGCCCCCTTGAGGACCGGATACACGAACATGTTCAACGGCATGTCCTCCTGGAACTCCTTGGAGACCAGGAAGTCGATGAGCGCCTTGCCGCCCTTGGTGTTCCCGGCGTTGCTCAGCAGCCCGGCGAACTCGATCTGCCGGAAGCAGGTGCCGGTCGCGACGCCGGTGGGCGCGGTGCTCGGCTTCGGGTCGCCGTAGATGACCTCGGCGGGCGGGGAGGAGGCGTACGACACGACGAGCGGCCGGTCGCCCTTGGCCTTCTTCCCGCCGGCCGAGCCGGAGAACTCCTCGTTGTAGGCCTGCTCCCAGCCGTCGACGACCTTGACGCCGTTGTCCTTGAGCTTCTTCCAGTAGCCCTGCCATCCGCCGTCGCCGTACTGGGCGGCGCTGCCGAGCAGGAATCCCAGGCCCGGCGAGGAGGTGGCCGCGTTCTCCGTGACGAGGAGGTTCTTGTACTGCGGCTTGACGAGGTCGGCGTAGGAGGCGGGCGGGGTCAGCCTGTGCTCGCTGAAGTAGGCCTTGTCGTAGTTGACGCAGATGTCGCCGTAGTCGACGGGCGTGACCCGGTGCTTGGCGGCGTCGAGCTGGTAGCCGGCGCCGACCCGGTCCAGCCCCTTGGCCTCGTACGGCTGGAAGAGCCCGTTGTCGAGGGCCCTGGACAGCAGGGTGTTGTCGACGCCGAAGAAGACGTCGCCCTGCGGGTTGTCCTTGGTGAGGACGGCCTTGTTGACGGCCTGACCTGCGTCGCCGTCCTTGAGGACGTGCACCTTGTAGCCGGACCGCTTCTCGAAGTCCTGGAGCACGTTCTTGGAGACGGCCCACGAGTCGTGGCTGACCAGGGTGACGGTCCTGGAGTCCGCGGCATCGCCGGAGGACGACCCGCACGCGGACAGCGTGACGAGACCGAGCCCGACGGCCGCGGCCAAGAAGGTCTTGGTGTGCACTGGTGTTTTCCTCCTGGGGTGGACCAGGAAGAGACGCGGCCCCACCCGGTGGAACCACCCGGGCAGGGCACAACAGCTTGAGTGATGACCGAACTTCCTACCCAGAATGACCTGGGCGAGGTTCAGAGGGTCTGCGGCCCGATTGCCGCACTCTCAGCGCTGTGGCGCTCCCCTGTCGGAATATGAAAATGTGTCCCGATCCTACCGCTCGGTCGCCGCGAGCTGACCGCATGCCCCGTCGATCTCCTGCCCGCGGGTGTCCCGGACGGTGACGGGCACACCGTGCGCGGCGATCGCCTCGACGAACGCCTTCTCGTCCTCGGGCCGGGAGGCGGTCCACTTCGAGCCCGGTGTCGGGTTCAGCGGGATGAGGTTGACGTGCACGGGCTTGCCCTTGAGCAGGCGGCCCAGCCGGTCGCCCCGCCACGCCTGGTCGTTGATGTCCCGGATGAGGGCGTACTCGATCGACAGCCGACGCCCGCTCTTCTCGACGTACTCGAACCCCGCGTCGAGGACCTCGCGCACCTTCCACCGGGTGTTCACGGGGACCAGGGTGTCGCGCAGTTCGTCGTCGGGGGCGTGCAGGGAGATCGCCAGCCGGCACTTGAGGCCCTCGTCGGCGAACCGGTGGATGGCCGGCACGAGCCCGACCGTCGACACGGTGATCCCGCGCTGGGACAGGCCCAGGCCGTCCGGGGCCGGGTCGGTCAGCGCGCGGATGGCGGTGACGACGCGCTTGTAGTTGGCGAGGGGCTCGCCCATGCCCATGAACACGATGTTGGAGAGCCGCGCCGGGCCGCCCGGCACGTCCCCGTCCCTGAGCGCCCGCATCCCGTCCACGATCTGGTGGACGATCTCGGCGGCGGACAGGTTCCGGTCCAGGCCCGCCTGGCCGGTCGCGCAGAACGGGCAGTTCATCCCGCACCCCGCCTGTGAGCTGATGCACATGGTCACCCGGTCCGGGTAGCGCATCAGCACGGACTCCACGAGCGTGCCGTCGAACAGCCGCCACAGCGTCTTGCGTGTCGTCCCCTCGTCGGTCGACAGATGCCGCACGACGGTCATCAGCTCGGGGAACAACGCGTCCCGCAGCCGGTCCCGGGAGCCGGCCGGAATGTCCGTCCACTGCTCGGGCTCGTGCGTGTACCGCGCGAAGTAGTGCTGCGAGAGCTGCTTGGCGCGGAACGGCTTCTCACCGATCTCGGCCACCGCGTCCTTGCGCTCGGCGGGCGTGAGGTCGGCGAGATGCCGCGGCGGCTTCTTGGCTCCGCGCGGCGCGACAAAGGTAAGTTCTCCGGGCTTAGGCATGGCGCTACCAGTGTCGCAGATCCAATCGGGTGACCTGGGGCGGGCGCTCGCCACGCCTGCCGTCGGCAGGGTCACCTGTCATCGCCGAGCGGCACGGGACGACCCAGGGACGGCCCGGCGGAGATCGCTCGTCGGCTGTCGGCCACTCACCGAGCCGGCCCTTGACCTGACGGTTGCGGGCGGTGCGCCGGAGGACCTCCCCGTCCACCAGGGCCTTGGCTTGCGGTAACCAGGGCCTTGGCTTCCTGACCGGGCTGCCGCCGGCAGAGAAAGGCCCGGGTCTCCGTCAGGAGGACGCCGGTAAGCGTGAATCACACCATTCATCCATATCCTGCATCCATGAATATCGACTACGCGG
Source organism: Streptomyces sp. NPDC059224 (assembly GCF_042754285.1). Lineage (NCBI taxonomy): Bacteria > Bacillati > Actinomycetota > Actinomycetes > Kitasatosporales > Streptomycetaceae > Streptomyces > Streptomyces sp. NPDC059224. The sequence goes on along the minus strand of NZ_JBHZAN010000024.1, from coordinate 122,179 downwards.
CAGTGTTCCAGGCACTGCCGGGCGCAGTCGCTCTGCTGACTCCCGATCTGGTCTTCGCCGACGCCAACCTCGCGTGGCTGCGCCAGGCCGGACGCAGCCGCGACCAGGTGGTGGGCCGCTACCTCTTCGACGCCTTCCCCGGCAGCCCGCAGGACCCGGCAGCCTCCAGCGCCCGCCACCTGGAGACATCCCTGCGCGCGGTCCTGGCCAACCGCGAGATCGACATGGACCTGCAGCGCTACGACGTGGAATCCGCGCAGCGCCCCGGCCATTGGGAGGAACGCTACTGGAGCTCGGTCAACGCGCCCCTCTTCGCGCCCGACGGCCACATCGCCCTGGTGATCCACCGCGTCGAGGAAGTCACTGAACTCCTGCGCGCCACCAGCCGGCCGGACGGCTCACGCCGGCTCGAGGCCGAGCTCTTCAGCCGGATGCGGCAGCTGCACGAAGTGAACGAGCGCCTGCGTCGCGCCCATGCCCGTGAGCGTGAGGTCGCCCTCGCCCTGCAGCGCGCCATGCTCCCCGTTCCGCCCCCGATCGGCCATCACCGGTACGCCGTCCGCTACCGGCCCGCGGTCGGCTCCCTCAATGTCTGCGGCGACTGGTACGACCTGGTCCAACTCCAGGACGGCGACAAGATCGCCGTGGCAGTGGGCGATGTCGTCGGCCACGGCCTGGAGGCCGCGGGCATCATGGGTCGGCTCCGCAGCGCCCTGTCCGCCACCTCCCTGGTCGCCACCGGCCCCGCCCAGGCCCTCGAGGTCCTCGGCCGGTACGCGCATTGCGTCACCGGCGCCGAGTCGACCACGGCGGTGACCGCCTTCGTCGACTTCAGCCGCCACCTCATCACCTACTCCAGCGCCGGCCACCCCCCTCCGGTCCTTCTTCGCGGCGACGGCACTGTGGAGTTGTTGGACCGGGCGACCGATCCGCCGCTGGATGCCGTCCTCGAGTCCAGCCCGCGGCCGGAAGCCACCACCGCCTTCACCGACGGCGGCACCCTCCTGCTCTACACCGACGGCCTCATCGAACGCCGCCACCAGGACATCGACACCGGACTCGGCCAACTCACCGACGCCCTGATCCGCCACAGGGAACTCACCACCCCCGAAGCACTCGCCGATGCCGTGATGAACGACCTGATCCCCGCCGAAGGCGTCACAGACGACACCGCCCTGGTCGTCGTCAGCCTGTGAGGGTGTCTCAGTGCTCGCACGGCAGTTCTCCGCCCGCCGATGCGGCACAGGACCCGCCCGCACACATGCCTGACGGGGCGGAAAGACGCCTGCCTGATTTACGACATCCGGAGCCGCGCCGGCTGCTCCCTCGTTCGAGTGGTATGGGGACCAGCACGGATGACCAGCGGAGACCCGCTTGCGAGAGCACGGCTTTCCTGGGAGCCGGGGATGGTGATCCCCGCTCGGATGACCGTGCGGAACGCCTGCCGGTCACCAGGTCACCGGCAGTGTGCGCGGCCCGCGGATCAGCCCGTGCAGCTGGAACTCGACCTCCTCGGCGGGTACGGCCAGCCGGATGCCGGGGAAGCGGGTCAGGACCGAGCCGATCATGATCTCGGCCTCCATACGGGCCATGATCGCCGCCATGCAGTGGTGCGGACCGTGTCCGAACGCCAGGTGGGGGCCGTCGGCGCGGTCGAAGTCCAGCTCGTCGGGGTCGGGGAAGACCGCGGGATCGCGGTTGGCGGCGACATACGCGTTGTAGACGACCTCACCGGCCCGGATCGTCTGGCCGCCGACCACGACGTCCTCGACGGCGACCCGCGGGATGCCGACGCCGTTGCGGTGCGGGACGTAGCGGAAGAGCTCGTCCACGGCCCTGGGGAGCAGCTCCGGCTCACGGCGCAGCCGCTCCAGATGGCCGGGGTGGGTGAGCAACGCGTACATCATCGAGCCGCTGTTGTTGCGGACCGCGTGACCGCCGCTCACCTGGATCGCGGTGGCCAGGGAGATCGCCTCGTCCTCGGTGATCTCGCCGGCCACGGTGGCCAGCGCCAGCACTCCGGCGAGGTCCTCCCGGGATTCATCGCGCCGGTGCCGGAGCAGTTCGGCGATCCGGGTCCGGGTGGTCCGGGCGGCCTCCTTGGTGCGCTCCTCGGAGTCGGCACCGGCGGACAGCAGGGCCTCGCCGGTCGCCGCCCAGCGATGCCAGTCCTTCTCGTCGACGCCGAGGAAGTCACGGACCACGGCGACCGGGAAGGGGCCGTGCAGGTGCTCCATGAGGTCGGCGGGCGGCCCGGCGGCCGCCATCACGTCGAGCAGTGCCGCGGCCCGGCGCTCGGCCATCGGCCGCAGCCGCTGCATGGCCCGCCCGGTGAAGGCGCGGGCGACGACCCGGCGCAGCCGGTTGTGCCGGGGCGGGTCGATGTACTGCAGGCCCGCCGTCTGCGAGGCCACGGGCTCCGGGCGCATGCTGGTGACGTCACGGCCGACGACCTGTTCCCGGGAGAAGCGGTGGTCGGAGGTCACGAGACGGCAGTCCTCGTACCGGGTGACGAGCCAGGCGTGGCCCTCGCCGTGCGCCAGTCTGATCCGCGTGACCGGCTCGTCCCGCAGCATCTCGTCGAGGAACGGGTCGGGGTCGAGCGCGGGCAGGTCGTCGACGGGCCAGGACCGCACCGGAGGCGGCGGGGGCGGGTCCGGGGTGGCGGCCGGGGCCGGGTCGAGGGGCAGGGGCGTACTCCCTGCGCGTCGGAGGACCGCGTCGGAGGACGCGGCGTCCTCACAGGGAGTCTGCTCCGACCGGAGGGGCCATGCGATTTCTGTTGCGTCATCCGGGGCCGGGCAGGCCGACGGGCCCCCGCCCTGTGCAGGACGGGGGCCCGGACACACCAGGTGTACGTCAGCCGCTGCCGACGAAGAGCACCATCAGCAGCCACACGACCGGAGCTGTCGGCAGCAGGGAGTCCAGTCGGTCCATGATTCCGCCGTGACCGGGGAGCAGGGTGCCCATGTCCTTGATGCCCAGGTCCCGCTTGATCATGGACTCGCCGAGGTCGCCGAGGGTGGCGCTGGCCGCGACCGCGAGGCCCAGCAGCAAACCCTGCCACCAGGTGCCGTCGTCGATCAGGAACTGCATGCACAGCGCGCCCGCGACCATGGCGAACAGCACCGCGCCGACCAGGCCCTCGCGGGTCTTGCCGGGGCTGATGCGCGGAGCGAGCTTGTGGGTGCCGAAACGCCAGCCGACCGCGTAGGCGCCGGTGTCGCTGACCACCGTGAGGAGCAGGAAGGTGATCACCCGGCGGGGGCCGTCGTCGGCGGTGAGCATCATGGAGACGAAGGTCGCCAGGAACGGGACGTAGAACGCCGCGAAGAGACCCGCCGTGACGTCCCTGAGGTAGCCCTCCGGCGGTTCCGTCATCCGCCAGACCAGGACCGCCAGCCCGGTGAGCGCGAGGGCGACCCAGGCGCCCTCGGCACCGCGGGCGTAGCCGGCGACCACCATCGCCGCACCGCCCAGCGCCAGCGGGACCAGGGGCGCCTTGATGCCCTTGCGTTCCTGGAGCCGGCTGGTCAGTTCCCACAGGCCCACCACGACGGCGACCGCGACCACGCCGACGAAGACGGCCTTGACGACGAACAGGGACGCCACGATCACGACGCCCAGTCCGACGCCGACACCTATGGCCGCGCCCAGGTCCCGGCCCGCGCTCTTCTTCTGCGGCGCGGGCGCCGGCTGCGAGGCGTCGGGCATGGGCTCCGGATTCTGCGGCGCCGCCGCGGTGGGCAGAGGCTGCGCCGACGAGGTGTCGTCACGGTACGTCCCGTCACGGAACGTACCGTCCTGGAACGTCTCGTCTCGGAACAGGGGGCCGTTCAGCCGAGCGGCCCCCCGGTCGTCGTCCTGGTCTCCGCCGTACGCGGGTACGTCGTCGGGCACGATGGGCATGGGGCGAGTCTGTTGCGCGTCATGCGCATCGTACGCGGGACCCGCCGGGGCGGCTCCCTGGACATGGCCCTGGCCGTAGCCATGGGCGTAGCCCTGGTCGTACCCCTGGCCGGGAACCCGGTCGTAGCCCTGGCCGCGGCCGGAACCGTCGGCATAACCCTGGCCCTGGACCGGGCCCTGGTCGTAGCCCTGGCCCTGGACTGGACCCTGGCCGTCGTACGCCCGGTCCTCGGCAGGACCCTGGCCGTACCCCTGACCGGTCGGCCCCCAGTACCCGGGCTGCCCGGCCTGCGGACCGGCGTGTGGCGGCGCTCCCCAGGATGAGTCGTTCATCAGACTTCGAGAAGCTCCGCTTCCTTGTGCTTGAGGAGCTCGTCCACCTGCGCGACGTACTTCGCGGTGGTGTCGTCGAGCTCCTTCTCGGCGCGACGGCCCTCGTCCTCGCCGACCTCGCCGTCCTTGATCAGCTTGTCGATGGCGTCCTTGGCCTTGCGGCGCACGGAACGGATGGACACCCGGGAGTCCTCCGCCTTGCCCTTGGCGACCTTGATGTAGTCGCGGCGGCGCTCCTCGGTGAGCTCCGGGAACACCACCCGGATGATGTTGCCGTCGTTGCTCGGGTTGACACCCAGGTCCGAGTCGCGGATCGCCTGCTCGATGTTGCGCAGCGCGGTCTTGTCGAACGGGGTCACGACCGCCATGCGCGGTTCCGGCACGGAGAACGAGGCCAGCTGGTTGATCGGCGTCGGCGCGCCGTAGTAGTCGGCCACGATCTTGTTGAACATCGCCGGGTGCGCACGACCGGTACGGATCGCGGCGAAGTCCTCCTTGGCGACCACGACGGCCTTCTCCATCTTCTCCTCGGCTTCGAGGAGGGTCTCTTCGATCACCACTTGCTCCTGCGTGTCTTGAGTAAGGCCCGGCTGCGGTTCCTGTGCGGGCGGCGGCCGGCTGCGTCGCGTCTTGTTTCCTGCACGGTTCCCGACCGGCAGGACATTGTCCATCCCCCGGTCAGGGTGCGTCAGGCGGTGCCGGTCAGGCCCGGCCGCCCTGGTCACCCACCAGCGTGCCGATCTTCTCACCCTTGACCGCTCGCGCGATATTGCCCTCCACGAGCAGCTCGAACACGAGGATCGGCAGCCTGTTGTCGCGGCAGAGCGTGATCGCCGTGGCGTCGGCGACCTTGAGCTCGCGGGTGATGACCTCGCCGTAGCCGAGGGAGTCGAACTTGACGGCGTCCGGGTTCTTCTTGGGGTCGGAGTCGTAGACCCCGTCCACGCCGTTCTTGCCCATGAGCAGCGCCTCGGCGTCGATCTCCAGGGCGCGCTGGGCGGCGGTGGTGTCGGTGGAGAAGTACGGCATGCCCATTCCGGCGCCGAAGATGACCACGCGGCCCTTCTCCAGGTGGCGCACGGCGCGCAGCGGGATGTACGGCTCGGCGACCTGACCCATGGTGATCGCGGTCTGCACCCGGCTGTCGATGCCCTCCTTCTCCAGGAAGTCCTGGAGGGCCAGGCAGTTCATCACCGTGCCGAGCATGCCCATGTAGTCCGAGCGGGCCCGGTCCATGCCGCGCTGCTGGAGCTCCGCACCGCGGAAGAAGTTGCCGCCGCCGATGACGACGGCGATCTCCGCGCCGTCGCGGACGACGGCCGCGATCTCGCGGGCGATCTTGTGCACGACGTCGGGGTCCACGCCCAGGCCGCCGCCACCGGCGAACGCCTCTCCGGACAGCTTCAGCAGAAACCGGCCGCGTACTTTGCCGTCGTCGCTCTTCTGAGCCTTGGTGGTCATGGAGATCCCGCCTCTTTCACGTGGTGCACATACGAAGAAGACCATTGCCGGTGGGGTCGCTTTTCGCTGCCCATGCGCGGCAATGGCCTCCTCGTCAGATCTGCTGCCGTCCGTCACGACCCTGGGTCTGGCCGGGTACCGGACGGCTGCTGTCGACCGACCCTATCGGGATTTCCCCACGGGTCGCGCGTCGATCGCGGTACGGACTCAGATGCCGACCTTGATGCGCGTGAAGCGCTTCAGGGTGACACCGGCCTCGTCCAGAACCTTCTGGACGGACTTCTTGTTGTCGAGCGCGTACGGCTGGCCGAGCAGCGTGGCGTCCTTGAAGAAGCCGTTGAGGCGACCCTCGACGATCTTCGGGAGCGCGGCCTCGGGCTTGCCCTCGGCGCGGGTGGTCTCCTCGGCGATACGGCGCTCGGACTCGACGACCTCGGCCGGCACCTCATCCTTGGAGAGGTACTTCGGCGCGAAGGCGGCGATGTGCTGGGCGACGCCCTTGGCGACCTCGGCGTTCGGCTTGTCGAGCTCGACGAGGACACCGATCTGCGGGGGCAGGTCGGGCATCGTGCGGTGCATGTACGCGAGCACGAAACCGTCGGCGTACTGCGCGAAGCGCTCCAGGACGATCTTCTCGCCGAGGTTGGCGTTGGCCTCGTCCACGAACGCCTGGACGGTCTTGCCGGGCTCGATCTCGGAGGCGAGCAGTGCGTCCAGGTCCGCGTAGGAGGACTTGGTGACGTGCTCGGCGATGGCGTTGGCGGCGGCCTGGAACTTCTCGCCCTTGGCGACGAAGTCCGTCTCGCACTTCAGCTCGACGAGGACGCCGGAGGAGTTGTCGTCGGCGATGATCGAGACCACGGCGCCGTTCTCGGCGGAGCGGCCCTCGCGCTTGGCGACGCCCTTCTGGCCCTTGATGCGGAGCGCCTCGACAGCCTTGTCGACGTCGCCCTCGGCCTCGTCCAGGGCCTTCTTGCAGTCCATCATGCCGGCGCCGGTGAGCTCGCGGAGCTTCTTGACGTCAGCGGCGGTGTAGTTCGCCATGAGTCGTTAAGTCTTTCTCGAAGTCGGGAGATCTGCCCGATCCACGAACCACACGGAGATGTGGAACGCGAATCTGTGGATGAACGGCGGGGGCGTTCGGGATGTCGCTGCCCCCGCCGTCAACGCTGACGGGTCAGGCCTGCTCGGCGTCCGCGGCGGCAGCCTCGGCCGCGGGGGCCTCGGCAGCGGCCTCGGCGGCAGCCGGAGCCTCGGCCTGCTCGGCGTCGGCGACCTTCTCGGTCTCGGCGGAGGTCTGGACCTCGGGCTCGTCGGCCTTCTTCTCGCCCTCGAGCAGGTCGCGCTCCCACTCAGCCAGCGGCTCGCCGGCGGCCTTCTCCTTGCCCTCGGTGGCGACACCGGAGCGGGAGATGAGGCCCTCGGCCACGGCGTCGGCGATCACGCGGGTGAGCAGGGTGACGGAGCGGATCGCGTCGTCGTTGCCCGGGATCTTGTAGTCGACCTCGTCGGGGTCGCAGTTGGTGTCGAGGATGGCGACGACCGGGATGTTGAGCTTCCGGGCCTCGCCGACCGCGATGTGCTCCTTCTTGGTGTCCACGATCCAGACGGCGCTGGGCACCTTCTGCATCTCGCGGATACCGCCGAGGGTCTTCTCCAGCTTGGCCTTCTCGCGCGACAGCACGAGAAGCTCCTTCTTGGTCAGACCGGACGCGGCGACGTCCTCGAAGTCGATCTGCTCGAGCTCCTTGAGGCGCTGCAGACGCTTGTAGACGGTCGAGAAGTTGGTGAGCATGCCGCCCAGCCAGCGCTGGTTGACGTAGGGCATGCCGACGCGGGTGGCCTGCTCCGCGATGGCCTCCTGCGCCTGCTTCTTCGTGCCGACGAACATGACCGTGCCGCCGTGGGCGACGGTCTCCTTGACGAACTCGTAGGCGCGGTCGATGTACGACAGCGACTGGAGCAGGTCGATGATGTAGATGCCGTTGCGCTCGGTGAAGATGAAGCGCTTCATCTTCGGGTTCCAGCGACGGGTCTGGTGACCGAAGTGGACGCCGCTCTCCAGCAGCTCCCGCATCGTGACGACGGCCATGGCCGTATCTCCTTGAATGTCTCGGTTGTGCCGCGGGTACCGGACGGTTCCCGCGCCTGACGCCCGTTTGCGCTGTGCCACGAAGGACCGAGAAGCGCTGACCCCGGCCGTGTTACTGACCTGGTGTCGGGGCGTGCGAAGTCGACCCGGTGACCCGGATCGCCAAGGGAAGTGTACGGGACCCGCGGGGCGCCGGGTGACGCCGCTGTCCACAACCCGTGAGTAATCCACAGGTACCGGCCATGATCGGCGGTTTACGGGACGGTTCGGTCATGTGCGTGATGCGACGAACGATGCGGTGGCTGCCACTGCTGCTCATGGTGACAGGGACCTGGCTCTGGACCTTCGCCCGGGCAGGGGCCTGGGCGGCCTGGGCGGAGGATCCCCCGCCCCCTGCGGGGGCGGTCCCGGCGATCGGCCGCGCCTGGCCGGTGGGGACGCGGCCGCCGGTCCTGCGGGGCTGGGAGCCGCCGGCGACGGTGTACGGCCCCGGCCACCGCGGGATCGACCTGGGCGCCCCGCCAGGCACGGCGGTCCGGGCGGTGGCGGCGGGCCGGATCTCCTTCGCCGGACGGGTGGCGGGCAGGGGCGTGGTGTCGGTGCTGCTCGCCGGGACGGACCTGCGCACGACGTACGAACCGGTGACGGCGCGGGTGCGCAAGGGGGAGGAGGTGACGGCGGGGCAGGTGGTGGGGACCGTGGAACAGGTGGCGACGGCGGGCGCGCACTGCGGTGCGAGTGCGTGTGTGCACTGGGGTCTGCTCAGGGGGGACGTGTACGTGAACCCGTTGCTGCTGTTGCCGCCGCGGCTGCTGAACGGGGGTCCGTCGAGGCTGCTGCCGGTCCTGGGCGTCCCGCTACCGGAAGGGTGAACCGGAGCGCTTCACCCCGTCTCAGCCCCGCACGCCCCGCAGGGCCATGGCCACGGCCGCCTCGGTGATGACCGTCGGATCCTCGGCCGCACCCAGCTCGATACGCCGAACCGCCGCGTCCACCACCCCCTGCACGAGCATCGCCGCCAGCCGGGGCTGCTCGTGACCCAGCTCCCCCAGCGCGTCCACGATCATCGCGACCAGCCCGCCGTGCGCGGCGCGGATCTTCTCCCGCGCCCCCGCGTCCAGCTCGCTCGCCGAGATCGCGACCACCGCCCGGTGCCGCCGGTCCCCGACCAGCGCGAGTTGCTGCCGCACGTAGGCCTCGACCTTGCCCTCGCCGGAACCCGCCCGCTCCATCGCGGCCTCGACCTCCGCAGCCCACACCGGGAAGTCGGCCTCGCACAGCTCCTCGACCACCGCGGCCCGCGATCGGAAGTACTCGTACACCGAGGAGCGGGCGAGCCCCGTCCGCTCGGCGAGCGCGGGGAACGTCAGCGCCTCCGTCCCGCCCTCCGACAGGAGGGACCGCGCCGCGTCCAGCAGGGCGGCTCGCTGCATCGACCGGTGCTCGGCCACGGAGGCCGCTCGAATCCTTGGCACGTCGACCACTGTACGGACGCGCCGCGCCGGACGGGAGACAGCACGGCCGGGACACGGGTCACTCCGGCCGGCACGCGCCAGAACCCGCAGTTCAGCGACCGGGGAGGCGCCGCTCAGCGGCCGAAACTCGCCAGCTTCGCCCGCAGCTGCAGCACGGACTTCGTGTGGATCTGGCTCACCCGGCTCTCGGTGACCCCGAGCACGTTGCCGATCTCGGCGAGCGTGAGTCCCTCGTAGTAATAGAGGGTCACCACGGTCTTCTCCCGATCCGGCAGGGTGTTGATGGCCCGCGCCAGGAACCGTCGCAGTTCCCGGTCCTCGGCCACCTCCACGGGGTTGTCCGCGGCGGTGTCCTCCAGCGTGTCCATGACGCTCAGGCCGTCGCCCCCCTCGCCTCCGACGTGCAGCAGCTCCTCCAGCGCCACCACGTTGGCCAGCGACAACTGACTGAAGACGGCGTGGAGTTCTTCGACCTCGATGCCCAGCTCGGCGGCCACCTCGCTCTCCGAGGGGGTCCTGCGCAGCCGGGCCTCCAGCGTGGCGTACGCCCGCTCGACGTTGCGCGCCTTCTGCCGTACGGACCGGGGGATCCAGTCCAGCGCCCGCAGCTCGTCGATCATCGCGCCCCGGATCCGGGTGATCGCGTACGTCTCGAACTTGATCTCCCGGTCGACGTCGAACTTGTCGATCGCGTCGATCAGCCCGAACACCCCGGAGGAGACGAAGTCGGCCTGTTCCACATTGGGCGGCAGGCCGACGCTCACCCGTCCCGCCACGTACTTCACCAGCGGTGAGTAGTGCAGGATCAGCTGTTCCCGCAGCCGGTCGTCCCCCGTCGCCTTGTACGACCGCCACAGCTCGTCGAGCGTCGAGGGAGCGGGCGGCCGCACGCTGCCACCGTCGCGGGCGGCTGGGGGGATCGCCGCCCGGTCGGACCCGGAGGTGTGCTGGGGCATTCGTCGCCTTGTGCCGTTCTGCCGTGAAGTGCCAGGAAGTGCCGTGATGCGCCGTGAAGGGGGTGGGCGGGGATGAGAGGTGCGGGTTGGGCGAGGTGTACGTCTGGTGCAGGTTGGCGCGGTCTGCGTCAGGGCTTTCGTGAGCGTAGCGTGACTGGGGAGTCGCGGTGCGCGAACACCGAGGCTCCACCCCCGCGCGAACCCCCCGCACGGCGCGTCCGGCCGCGCACGGAACATCGCTCTGCGTGATCGGCCGGAGGTGTCAACTCCGGGAATTCCCAAGGGTGTCGGGTCTTCCCCCGGACGGCCGAACACGCTCGGTCAGCACGGACTGCGACCCTCGCGGACCGAGATCACCGCCTGGCGTGTCAACTTCCAGCCGTCGCCGTGTCGTTCGACGTAACCAAGTGCTCGGAGTTCGTACAGTCGGGCGACGGCCTCGTCCTCGGACGTCTGAGCGCCTCGCGCCACCTCTTCGGGTGACGCCGGCCGACTCCCCGGCAGCGCGGCCAGGACCCGCCTGGCGCCGGGTTCCAGCAGGTCACGCGGGAGGACGGGACCGCGCCTGGCCGGTGCCAGCTCGCCCATGTCGCCCACGAGTTCGACGACTTCCGCGGCGTCCGTGACGAGGGCGGCCTCCCCCCTCAGCAGTTCGTGCACCCCGGCCGAGAGGCCGCTCGTGGCGGGTCCCGGCACGCCCATGGTGAACCGGCCGAGCCGCTGTGCCGCCCGCGCGGTGACCAGCGAGCCGCTGCGGTGGGCGGCCTCCACTACCACGGTCCCCCTGGTCAGCGCCGCGATCACCCGGTTGCGGAGCACGAACCTGCTCTGCGTCGGATGGTCACCGGGCGGCAACTCCCCCACCACCAGGCCCTGTTCGGCGATCCTGCCGATCAACTCGGTGTGCCCTCGGGGGTAGGGCCGGTCGACCCCGCAGGCCAGCACCGCGACGGTGGCACCGCCGGCGCCGAGGGCTCCGCGGTGGGCGGCGCCGTCCACGCCGTAGGCACCGCCGGACACCACCACCCAGCCGCGCTCGGCGAGCCCCGCGGCGAGGGTGGCCGCCATGTGCGCCCCGTACTCGGTGCAGGCCCGCGCCCCGACGACGGCGACGGCCCGGAGCGCCCACACCCGCAGGCTCGGCCTGCCCCGCACCCACAGCCCGAGGGGACGGGCGTCACCGAGGTCGTCGAGCTGGGTGGGCCACTCGGTGTCACCGGGGGCGACGAACCGTGCTCCGGCCCGCTGGGCGAGGACGAGGTCCGCGCGGGGATCGGCCTGCCCCGCCCGGGCCAGCAGCCCCGCCCACCGCTTGCCGCTGACGCCCGGCAGGGCCTCGCCTGCGCTTCTGAGCCGCTGGACCAGCTCGTGCACGCCCCCCTCCCGGATCCACCGTCCGGCCACCTCGTCACCGGGTTCGACGACCCGGGAGAGGAAGACCCGGGCCAGCAGCGTGCGGTCGTCGGTCATGCCGACGCCCCGATGACCATCGGCACGCCCCGCGGGACCCCGGTGCGCAACTGCAGCGCCAGAGCCACGTCCGCCGCGTCCGGACGGTCGTGCCCGGCGAGGTCGGCGACCGTCCAGGCGACGCGCAGGACACGGTCCAGACCGCGGGCGGTCAGCACGCCCCGCTCCAGGTTGCGCTCGGCCTCGTCCATGGCTCCCGGCACTGCGTGCCAGCGGCTGCGCAGCTCACGGCCGGGCACCTGGCTGTTGGTCCGCCAGGGGCTTCCGGCGAGGCGCAGGGCCGCCCGCTCCCGGGCCGAGCGCACCCGGTCCGCGACCATCGCTGTGGACTCGCCGCGGACGCCCCGCTCGGCGAGCTGGGCCCGTGTCAGCCGGTCCACCTGTACGCGCAGGTCGACCCGGTCCAGGAGCGGGCCGGAGAGCCGGGCCTGGTATCGGCGGACGGCCGAGGGCGGACACTCGCAGAAGTCGTCGGCGAGGGAGAACCGCCCGCAGGGGCACGGATTCGCCGCGAGCACCATCAGGAACTTCGCCGGGAACCGCACCACGCCCGCGCTGCGCGCGATCACCACATGACCGGCCTCCAGCGGCTGCCGTAGCGCGTCCAGCGCACGGGTGGTGAACTCCGGGGTCTCGTCGAGGAAGAGAACTCCCCGGTGAGAGAGCGAAACCGCTCCGGGACGGGCCATCCCGGGGCCGCCGCCGACCAGGGCCTGCATGGTGGCCGAGTGGTGCGGGGCGCAGTAGGGAGCGGCGTCGACCAGGGGTTTGCCCGGCGGCAGCAGTCCCGCCACCGAGTGCACCGCCGTGACCTCGAGCGACTCCTCCCGGGTCAGCCGGGGCAGCACGGCCGGGAGCCGCTCCGCGAGCATGGTCTTGCCCGCACCCGGCGGTCCCTCCAGGAAGAGGTGGTGGCCGCCCGCCGCCGCCACCTCGACGGCCGTGCGGGCCGACAGCTGGCCGACGACGTCCGCCAGGTCGTGGCCCTGGTCCTGCTGTGCGGCTGGCGCGCCGTGCATCCCGGTGGCCGCGCCCGAACCCGGCATCCGCAGGCCGGCGAGCAGCGGATCGGGGCGTCCCGGCTCGTCCGGCTCCTCGTGGGGCACCGGCTCGTCCGCGAGGATCGCGATCAGCTGCCGGAGGCTGCGCACGCCCAGCACGGAGACGTTGGGCACCAGCGCGGCCTCGGTGGCGGCGCATTCCGGCACGACGACCTGTTCGTAACCGGCGTCGGCCGCGGCCAGCACCGCCGGCAGGGTGCCCCGTACCGGACGCACCCGCCCGTCCAGACCCAGCTCCCCGATCATCACGATGTCGGACAGCACCCTCGGATCGATCCGCTCGGCTGCCCCGAGCACGGCGCACGCGACGGCGAGGTCGAACCCCGAGCCCGCCTTCGGCACCGACGCCGGGCTCAGCCCCACCGTGAGCTTCTTCGAGGGCCAGGCGGTCCCCGAGTTCACCACCGCCGCCCTGACCCGGTCCCTGCTCTCCGTGAGGCTCTTGTCCGGCAGCCCCACGAGCGTGAACGCCGCCACGCCGGGCTCCAGATCGGCCTGGACCTCGACCACCACGCCCTCGACGCCCACCAGCGCCACCGAGCACGTCCGTGCGAACCCCATCTCAGGCCACCCCCCGCGCGTGCTCCACCACGGGCGCCCCGCGCTGCGGCAGGAGCACGCCGACCACGTCGATGCGGACACCGCCCGGCGGCGCTCCCCCGTGTGCGTGGATCCAGTGTTCCGCGAGGCCCCGCAGGCGCTCCGCCTTCACGGGGGTCACCCCGGCCATGGGCTGTTCGAAGAGCCCCGCCCGCCGGGTCTTGACCTCGCAGATCACCAGGACGTCCCCGTCCCGCGCCACGATGTCGATCTCGCCGGTCCTGCCGCAGCGCCAGTTGCGCTCCAGGATCGTCAGACCGGCCTCCGTCAGCCGCCGCGCGGCCAGCGTCTCGCCGTACTTGCCGAGTGCGCTGCGCGCCCGGTTCGTGTTCATGTCGGCACCACCTCCGGCGCCAACCGTCACGCATCCGCCACCGTCAAGTGGATCTTGGTGGGTTACTCAGCGGTTGTGGACAACTCCGTCACTCACACGAGTGACACCCGTCGTCGCCCCGGGAGCCCGGCTCACCCGCCCGGGAGCTCCAGGTCGGTCTTGTTCAGCTCCTCGATGTTCACGTCCTTGAACGTCAGGACGCGAACCTGTTTCACGAACCGGGCCGGCCGGTACATGTCCCAGACCCAGGCATCCGCCATGGACACCTCGAAGAACACCTCACCCTGGACCGAGTGGACCTGCATCTCGTAGTCGTTGGTGAGGTAGAAGCGCCGCTCGGTCTCGATCACGTATTTGAACAGACCGACGACATCGCGGTACTCCCGGTAGAGCTTCAGCTCCATCTCGGTCTCGTACTTTTCGAGGTCCTCGGCGCTCATGGCATGTTCCCCTTCAGCCGTGCGATCCCACCATTGTGCGCCAGTCCCGCGCGCCCCTAGACGATTTCCGTGTCAAGGGTGACGGGCCTGACGGGGGGACCTTCGTCGAGCAGCCTACGGAACAGCTCGGCGAGTCTGGTCGGATACACCGTCTCATGTGCCCGGGTCAGTTCCCGGCACGTCCACCAACGTGCTCCGACGACACTGCGCCGCTCCAGCTCGGTCAGGGCGCCGGCCTCGGGTGTCACCTCAAACGTATGCGCCGTACGGGCCAGGTAGTACCACTCGTCCTGCTCCCAGCGGCGGCCGGCGAACGGGAACGAGCAGATCCGCCGCCACAGCAGCGGGCCGAGTTCGACGTCCGTGATGCCGGTCTCCTCCGCGAGTTCCCGCAGTGCGGCCTGCTCACGGGTCTCCTCGCCCTCCAGTCCGCCGCCGGGCGTGAACCACCAGTCGTCGGCCGGATCGTCCGGTTCGTGGCCGTGCAGGAGCAGGATGCGGTCGTCGGGGTCGAGCAGGACCACCCGGGCCACCTTGCGCGGAGCGCCCGGGGCACCCTCCACAAGCGCCTCAGCGGGCACCGGCGGACTCCGTGCGGCCGCGGGTGCGGGAGCGGCCCATCAGGCCGGCGATCGGGCCGTAGGCGCCGCCGGCGAGCACCAGCACGGCACCGGCCACGATCATGAACTCGATGATCCGCAGCGGGCCCGGCTGGGAGAGGGCACCGAGCGTCTCGAACCCGGTCGGGCGCTTGAGCAGGCCCTTCATCGGCCAGACGACGGAGTCCACCCGGGCGCGCACGGCGCTGCGGGCCACCGTGCCCTTGGCCGCGTCCGTGAGGTGCGCGGTGGAGTCCAGGGACCCCTGGCGCTCGTCACCGAGGAGGAAGAGCCGGCCTCTGGGAACGGTGACCGTCGGGAAGCCCTGGAGCTCGGCCTGGCTGCCCGCCGGCAGGTACGGCTCGTCGATCTGCTTGCCGTTGACGGTCAGCTTGCCGTTCGTGCAGCAGGCGACGGTGTCACCGCCGACCGCCACCACACGCTTGACGACGTCCGCGTTGGAGACCCAGCTCGTGTCGTGGAAGACCACGACGTCACCCCGGCGCACCTCGCTGCCGTCGACGCGCTGGCCGAGGACCCGGTCGCCGGCGTCGATCGTCGGAGTCATGGAACTGGTGGGCACGGTGTACGGCCGGTAGACCACGGCACCCCAGGCGAACCCGCCGAGGAACAGCACGATGCCCAGCGCGACGGCGATCCCGGACAAGCGATTTCCGAGCCTGCTGCCGGCCTGCGCCGTACCGGTGCTGGTGCCTCCGCTGCGCGGGGCCGTACGTATCGTGCTCTCGCCACCCATGAGGCCGCACCCTACCCGGCGGTACCGGGCAGGGGCAGCCCTTCTTTCCCGCCCCTGGTCACAAGCTCCCCAAGGGCTTCACACGGGCCGGTCAGCGCTTGCCGGCGGCAGCAGGCGGTACCGGGCAGGGGCAGCCCTTCTTTCCCGCCCCTGGTCACAAGCTCCCCAAGGGCTTCACACGGGCCGGTCAGCGCTTGCCGGCGGCAGCAGGGCGCTTCTCGAACTTCGACTGGATCCGCTCGCCCCGCCGGCGGCGCCACACCACGACCGGCAGGACCGCCGCGACGGCCACGCCCTCCGGGGCCACCGAGAGGGAGGCCGCGGCGGACGACTGCGTGTTGATGCCGCTCTGGTCGAAGGTGTCCGGGACGGGCAGGGTGCCCCACCGGTTGATCGGCCAGGCCTTGACGATGGCACGGCCGACGACGTCCTTGACCGGGACCATGCCGTGATGGCTGTCGGACTGGTTGTAGCGGGAGTCGCGGGAGTTCTGGCGGTGGTCGCCCATCACCCAGATGTAGCCCTTGGGCACCTTCACCGTGAACTGGCCGCCCTGGTCGTCGACACTGCACGGGGTGTTGCCCGGGTACACATACGGCTCGTTCAGCGCGTGGCCGTTGACCATGAGCGGGCCGCTGTTCTTGCAGGAGACGGTGTCGCCGCCGACGCCGATGACCCGCTTGATGAGGTCCTTCTCCTCGGCGGACGGCATCAGGCCGATCCAGCTGAGGAACGTCTGGATCGCGTTCGGCTGAGCCGTGGGCTCGCCGGCCAGCCAGTCGTCCGGGTCGTGGAAGACCACGACCTCGCCGCGGTCCGGCTTGGAGCCGAACCACGGGGTGAGCTTGTCGACCAGGACGCGGTCACCCTGCTGGAGGGTGTTCTGCATCGAGTCCGACGGGATCGAGAACGCCTGCACCAGAAACGTCTTGATCAGCAGCGCCAGGACCAGCGCGATACCGATCAGGATCGGCAGTTCCTTCCAGAAGGAACGGGGCTTCTTCGGTGCGGACGCCGCCGTGTCGCCCGTGCCCCCGCCCGTGTCCCCGCCGCCACCGCGGGGGTACGGGCCGTCCGCCGGACCGCCGTCTCCGGCCGGACCACCGTCATTCCCGGAGGTGGAACCACCGTCGACGGGGGGGACATTCTCCACGGGGCGCCCGCTGTGCTCCTCGCCGTCGTGTCCCGACCGTGCGCCAACCGCCACATCCCCCACGCCAACTCCTTACTCCGTGCCGCCGCCCGCGCCATCCCCGGCGCAGGCCCACCACTCCCATAACGAGCGGGAGTTCCGCAGGGGTCGGGAGTTGGATGTATCCGTTCGGATCGTCGGAGGCAACCCTATGCGACAGCAGGGGAGCCGCGGTCGACCCCGACACGGAGTTGGAAACGCTTGCGAAGGTTTTAGGTTCGTCCAGCGAGCTCCAGTGCCCGAACGGCCAGCCGATCCACTTGGCACGGCCCACCACCAGGCTCACCGGGACCGTGCCGCCGTAGTCGGTGTCCTGATGCGCCCGGGAGTCGGCCGAGTTGCCGCGGTGGTCGCCCATCACCCACAGCCGCCCCTGCGGGACGGTGATGTCGAACTCGGTGGCGGACGGCGCGTTCCCCGGATAGAGGTAGTCGCCCTCGGTCAGCGGTACGCCGTTGACGGTGACCCGGCCCTGTGCGTCGCAGCACTTGACGTGGTCGCCGCCGACGCCGATGACCCGCTTGATGAGGTCCTTCTCGTTGGCGGAGGGCAGCAGGCCGATGAAGGTGAGCCCTTCCTTGACCTGCTTGACGACGACCGGGTCGTTCGCCTTGGTGGTCTGCTCGTCGGCCAGCCAGCCGCCCGGGTCGTGGAAGACGACGACGTCACCGCGGTGCGGCTCGGAGCCGAACCACGGGGTGAACTTGTCGACCAGTACCCGGTCGCCGATGCGGATCGTCTCCTCCATCGAACCGGAGGGGATCACGAAGGCCTGGACGAGGAACGTCTTCAGCACGAGGGCTATCAGGACGGCCACACCGACCAGGAGCGGTATCTCCCGTACCGCGGAGCGCCGGCGTTTGCGCTTGACCTTGCGCTGCAGCTTGCGCCGCTCCGCGCGGGACCGGCCGCCGGTCGGGCCGGAGGAACGCCTGAGCCCGGTGGGCAGCAGATTGGCGGTGGCGTCGCTGGGCACGCCGCGCGGTTTGCCGCGGTTACCCATGGGCCGCTCCCGCCCCCTTCGACCCCTGTGCCGCCGGCACGCGCGCGTAGGCGGCGGGACGGGTGAGGTGGGTCCAGTGCGCGTACGGCCAGACGATCCAGTCGGCCCGGCCGATCACGTCCCCGACGGGGATCATGCCGCCGCCGGGCGAGCCCAGATGGTCGCGGGAGTCGCTGGAGTCGCCGCGGTGGTCCCCCAGGACGAAGAGCGTCCCCTCGGGTACCTCGACGTAGAAGGGCACGGTGGACGGGGTGTCCCCGGGATAGAGGAACGCGGTCTCGTCGACCGGCCGGCCGTTCACCTTGATCCTCCCCTCCTTGTCGCAGCAGACCACGAGGTCTCCTCCCACACCGACAACGCGTTTGATGTAGTCGGCGTCCCCGAAGTACCCGGTGCCGTCGAACACGACGACATCGCCCCGGCGCGGCTCGGCACCGAAACGGTACGCCAACTTATTTACGAGAACCCGGTCCCCGATCCTCAATCCCTGTTCCATGGATCCGCTGGGAATCTGGAACGGTTGCGCCACGAACGTGTTGAGGACGAGCAAGAACGCCAGGCAGGTGAAGAGGGTCAGGGTGATCCAGCCGCCGGGCAGCCAGTCGGCGACCCGCGTCAGGAACGCGAAACGCGACCGGTCCTCCGCGGCCTCTGGTTCGGGGCTGGAGGAGCGGTCGCGCTCCGTCGGCTGTGCTTCGGTGTCCATCGGAGCCAGATGTTATCCGGCCCCGGTAAGGCACTTTCTTATCGGCTCGCTCGCCTGTCGATCGCGAGCCGGTCGCGCGATCAGTTGTCGCGCTTCTCCTTGATCTTCGCGGCCTTGCCGCGCAGGTCGCGCAGGTAGTACAGCTTGGCGCGACGCACGTCACCGCGGGTGACGAGCTCGATCTTCTCGACGATCGGGGTGTGCACCGGGAAGGTGCGCTCGACGCCGACGGAGAAGGAGACCTTGCGGACCGTGAAGGTCTCGCGGACACCGCTGCCCTGGCGGCGGATCACAACGCCCTTGAACTGCTGCACACGGGAGCGGTTGCCCTCGATGACGCGGACGTGGACGTTGACGGTGTCACCCGGGCGGAAGGCCGGGACGTCGCTGCGCAGCGACGCGGAGTCGACGGTGTCGAGCAGGTGAGCCATTTTCTTCTGCTTTCTTCGCTGATGCCACAGGTCATCAACGGAACTAGAGGTTCTCGGGAGATGGGCCGGGCCGTCGGGGTGGGCGTCGTCTCCCCCTGTGGCAGGGGCGCACACCGGACGGTTCACGGCACAACAGCCGCCTATTCTTCCACGCCGGGGGCCCGGCGCCAAAATCGGCCGTGGGGCGCTCCCTGCGGGTCCGGTTCCCAGCCCAGGACGGAGAGCATCTCGCGGTCCTTCTTGTCGAACGCCTGGGGCTCGCAGCGCTCGATCAGGTCGGGCCGGTGCGCCGTCGTGCGTTTCAGGGCCTCGTCACGGCGCCAGCGGGCGATCTTCCCGTGGTGCCCGCTGAGCAGCACCTCCGGGATGTCACGCCCCCGCCACTCGGGCGGCTTGGTGTAGACGGGGCCTTCCAGGAGGTTGGCCATCGCGCCGGGCGCGAAGGAGTCGTCCCGGTGCGACTCGGCGTTGCCGAGGACGCCGGGCAGCAGCCTGGCCACGGCCTCGGTGACGACGAGTACGGCCGCCTCGCCGCCGGCGAGCACGTAGTCGCCGATGGACACCTCGTGGACCGGCATCCGGGTGGCGTACTCGTCGATGACCCGCCGGTCGATGCCCTCGTAACGGGCCGGTGTGAAGACCAGCCAGGGCTGCTCGGAGAGTTCGACCGCGAGTTCCTGGGTGAAGGGGCGGCCGCTGGGGGTGGGCACGATCAGGGCGGGGGCGTGCGCACCCGTCTCATAGCCGTCGGCGAGGACGGTGTCGAGGGCCTCGCCCCAGGGGTCGGTCTTCATGACCATGCCGGGTCCGCCGCCGTACGGTGTGTCGTCGACGGTGTTGTGGCGGTCGTGGGTCCAGGCCCGCAGGTCGTGCACACGCACGTCGAGCTGTCCACGCGCGCGTGCCTTGCCGACGAGCGAGACGTTCAGCGGTTCCAGGTACTCGGGGAAGATCGTGACGACGTCGAGGCGCATCTCTTACGACTCTTCCCGTGCGGAGGCGATCTCGGCCCGGTCGTCGATCAGGCCCGGCGGGGGCGCGATGACCGCCTTCTGCTCCGTCAGGTCGATCTCGGTGACGATCTCCTCGACGAACGGGATCATCACCTCGCTGCCGTCGGCCCGCTCCACGATGAACAGGTCCTGGGAGGGCAGGTGCGAGATCTCGGTGATCCGGCCGACCTCGGTGCCGTCCACGGTGACCACGTCCAGGTCGATCAGCTGGTGGTCGTAGTACTCGTCCTCGTCCT
Source organism: Streptomyces sp. NPDC059224 (assembly GCF_042754285.1). NCBI lineage: Bacteria > Bacillati > Actinomycetota > Actinomycetes > Kitasatosporales > Streptomycetaceae > Streptomyces > Streptomyces sp. NPDC059224. The sequence goes on along the minus strand of NZ_JBHZAN010000024.1, from coordinate 102,111 downwards.
CGGGCAGCTCCTCCGGATCGACCTCGGCGATCAGGAGGGTGTTGCGCAGGGCCTCGGCGCCGGTACGGTCCTCGACCCCTTCGAAGCGCAGGAGCAGACGGCCGCTGTGCACCCGGCCCGTCTCGATGGTCAGCGGTCCCGTCGAGGCGGGATCGGTGGCGAGTACGGCGCCGGGCGCGAGCCTGAGCTCCGGCTCGTCGGTACGTACCTCGACGGTGACCTCGCCCTTGATGCCGTGGGCGCGGCCGATCCGTGCGACTACCAGCTGCACTGTGCTTGTTCTCCTGTCATAGGACTCGTACGACCAGCCATACGACTACGGGCCGGGGACGGCCCAGTGGCCCTCCCCGGCCCGAGCCGGTTGCGATGAAGCGTCAGCGGACGTGGTCCACGTCGACGAGGTCGACCCGGACTCCGCGACCGCCGATGGCGCCCACGACGGTACGCAGGGCGCGAGCGGTACGGCCGTTGCGGCCGATCACCTTGCCGAGGTCGTCGGGGTGCACCCGGACCTCCAGCACGCGCCCGCGGCGCAGGTCGCGCGAGGCGACCTGCACATCGTCGGGGTTGTCGACGATGCCCTTCACGAGGTGCTCAAGCGCCTCTTCGAGCATGGTGCTCAGGCCTCGGTCGACTCGGACTCAGCCGCGGCCTCGTCCTTCTTCTCAGCCTTCTTCTTCTGGGTGATGGCCTCACCCTTGCCCTCGTCGTCACCGCCGAGCGCCTCGAACGTCGGACGCGCGGCCTTCGGCGCGGCGACGAGCAGCGGCGCCGGGGCGGGCTCGCCCTTGAACTTCTGCCAGTCGCCGGTCTTCTTGAGGATGGCGAGCACGGGCTCGGTCGGCTGGGCACCGACACCGAGCCAGTAGGCGACGCGCTCGGCGTCCACCTCCATGACCGACGGGTTGTAGGTCGGCTGGTACTTGCCGATCTCCTCGATCGCACGGCCGTCACGACGGGTGCGGGAGTCGGCGACGACGATGCGGTAGTGAGGCGAACGGATCTTGCCCAGACGCTTCAGCTTGATCTTGACTGCCACTGGAGTGGGTTCTCCTGGATTTGACGTGTTTGGGCACGGCGAGATTGCCGCGTGGGGTTGCGGTACCCGAGTGCCCGATGGACGCGTCAGCCGGAGGAGAGAGGGGTCCTGTGCGGCTGTCGAGTACAGCTAGCCATTGTGCCACACCCCGCGGGTCGCTCTGGACGACGGCGAGGCGCCGGGCCCTGGGCACGCCGCAGGAGCACCCGGCGCGGAGGTGAGGCGCGTCGGGTGCGCTGCCTGCGCGGAGACCGGGGTGCGGCGATGAGCGATGGCTACGACTGCCACGAGCAGCCGTGTGCTCAGCTCGCCGCCGCTCCCACGACCTCCGGGATGCGGAACGGCTTGCCGCACCCGCCGCACACGATGGGCGCCTGGGCGAGGACCGACGGCACCACCCGGACGTTGCGTCCGCAGTCGCACACCGCCTTGACCCGGACGCCACCACCGGACGAGCCGTGGCGGGCGGCCGGGCCGCGGAAGGTACGGGAGGTGTCGGCGGAGGTCGCCACCGTATGGGCCTTGAGAGCGCGCTGCAGCCTCTCGATGGTCGGCCGGTAGCGCCGCTTGGCCTCGGGGTTGAGCGTGACCAGCGAGAAGCCACTGCTGGGGTGCGGTTCGTCGGGGTGGTCCAGGCCCAGCTCCTCGGCGATCGCGAGGAATCTGCGGTTGTGGTAGCGGCCGGCCCGGGAGGTGTCGCGCACTCCACGGGCTGCGGCGATGCCGTGGACTGCCTCATGGAGCAGTCGTTCGAAGGAGAGCTCGTGTCCGCACGCGGACGACGACTCTCCGATCAGGGACTCCGGCGCGGCGAGGTCCGGCAGCTCGGGGTGGTACCGCTGAATGTCGGCCCACGCCTCTGCCAGCTCCGCGGCGAGAACAGGTGGTGTCTGTGTCGTGCTCACGTAATGAGAACGAGCGGGAGTGCCACTGTGTTCCTATTCCGGGGCATCCCAAATAATTTGCACGTACCCGTCAGTTGGCACTGAAGCGTGGAGACGAGTACGGGTGCGCTGATCTGCGGAGAAGCCTCACAGCTCGTACCAAGCCGGTGCGTAGCCTGACGTACGGCCCGGCACGTACTCCGGCGTAGAAGCCGTCATGGCGATGGTCCGTGGATGCGCAAGAGGCCTTTCGGTCGCTCTCGTGGCGGACACGCCATCTCGCTCAGCGCCCGCGACGGCTCCGACGTTACTCGGATCCCGTCGTCATCCGGCACCGGCCCCTCTCCCGCGACCGGACACCGTGCGGCCGACGTGGCCGCCGACCATGGCCAGAACCGCCGTGTCGTGGGTCCGATGGTAGAGCCACAAGTTGCGGGGATGTGAAATCTCGCCACAGTCATAGTCCATGCACAAGCGGGCAGCCGCGACCTCTGGACGCCACCGCGAGCCCGGAGTTACCTGGCATACGTGGGAAGTGCGAGCGCACGACACGGGGACCACGGAATCGGTCAGTGCGTAACTCTCGGCGGATTGGGGCGCTTACCTATGACACCTACGCTCGTGCGGCATCACCCGTCTCACGCGGACTCCGCACCCCGCGTGAACCTGGGCGCACGCGCGCGTGACTGGTCAGAGATCCAGGAGCGGATGCTGGTGCCGCTCTACGAGACCGTCCACGAGCGACTCGAAGTGGGTCCCGCCACCCGGCTGCTGGGCCTGTGCTGCGGCTCGGGTCTGGCCCTGCTGATGGCGGCGGCCAGAGGGGCCGCGGTCACCGGAGTCGACTCCTGCCCCGACCGCCTCGCCCTCGCCCGTGAGCGCCTGCTGCCCGAGCCTTCCCGCGGGCCACGCGCGCGGGGCGGCGGTCCCCGGATCGTCGAAGGCCGCCCGGCGGACGCGGCGGACCCGCAGGCGCCCGCGTACACCCTGATCACCGCCTTCGACCCGATCGGCTGCCTGGCGGGAGACGCCGAAGGGCTCGGCGGACTGCTCGCCGAGGCGACGCCGACGGCGGCGCACGGGGCGGCCGTGGTGCTGGTCGGCTGGGGACCGCCGGAACGCTGCGCGACCTCGTCCGTCCTGCGGGTGGCCGCGAAATTGGCCGATCCCTTGCGCAGCGCGGGCAGCTGGCGGCCGGCCTGCCGCGACGACCTGGAAGAGGTCGCCCAGCGGGCCGGGTTGCGGATCGACGGGTCCGGACGGGTCTCCTGCCCGTTCGGGTACGCCGACACGGCCAGTGCCGTACGGGGGCTGCTGTCGACCGGACTGTTCGACGCGGCGATCGCGGCGACCGATCAGGAGCAGGTCGACAAGGAGCTGACCGAAGCGCTCCACCCGCACCAGCGGCCGGACGGCACGGTGTGGATGCCGAACGTCTTCCGGTATCTGATCGCCCGCGTGCGCTGACGCTCCGCCGGTTCGCTCCGCCGGGTTGGCCGATATGTGTGTGCGGCGCCGTGGGGGCTGGTCGCGCCCACGCGGCGGAGCCGCAAGTCGATGCCGCAAGCCGATACAGCCCCGCGCCCGTGCGGGCCGCTCGGATCCGGGGCGGTCAGGTCTCGTCGGAGGTCTTGGTCAGGCGAGGGATGCCCGCGATGCGGTAGGCGTCCGCCTCCTCCAGGGTCTCGCGTTCCAGCAGGGCCTGGGCCAGTGCGTCCAGCTGGTCGCGGTGGTCGCGGAGTTTGCGGCGGGCCTCCTCGTAGCACTCGTCGACGATCCGGCGCATCTCGGTGTCGATCGCGTCGAGGGTCTGGGGCGCGGCGGCGAGTCCGTAGGCCTGCTGGGCGTCGTTCGGGAGCGCGGAGAGGCGGCCGACCTCCTCGCTCATGCCCCAGCGGGAGACCATCCCGCGCGCGATGTTGGTGACCTGCTCCAGGTCGCTCTCCGAACCGGTGGTGATCACGTCGTAGACCACCTGCTCGGCGGCCATTCCGCCGAGCGCGCCGATGATCCGGCCGCGCAGGTACTCCTCGGTGTACGCGTACTTGTCCGCGTCCGGTGTGGACAGGGTCACGCCGAGCGCGCGGCCTCGCGGCACGATGGTGATCTTGCGGACCGGGTCGGCGCCGGGCTGGAGCATGCCGAGCAGAGCGTGTCCGCTCTCGTGGTAGGCGGTGCGCCTGCGCTCCTCCTCGGGCATCACCAGCGGCCGTTCGGCGCCGAGCTGGACCTTCTCCAGGGCCTCCGAGAGGTCGGCCTGGGTGACCTCGTCCTGCTTGCGCTTGACGGCGAGCAGGGCGGCCTCGTTGGCGAGGTTGGCCAGTTCGGCGCCGGTCATGCCCGGGGTGGTGCGGGCGACCTGGGCGAGGTCGACACCCTCGGCGAGCGGGATCTGGCGGGTGTGGATCTCCAGGATGGCCTCGCGGCCGGTGCGGTCCGGGGGTGACACCTGGACCACCCGGTCGAAGCGGCCGGGCCGGGTGAGGGCGGGGTCGAGGATGTCGGCGCGGTTGGTGGCCGCGATGACGATGACGCCCTCGGAGCCGGAGAAGCCGTCCATCTCGGTGAGGATCTGGTTGAGGGTCTGCTCGCGCTCGTCGTGTCCGCCCATGGAGGCGCCGCCACCGCGGGCCCGGCCGATGGTGTCGATCTCGTCGATGAAGATGATGGAGGGGGCGACCTTGCGGGCCTCAGCGAACAGCTCGCGGACCCGGGAGGCGCCGACGCCGACGATCATCTCGATGAACTCGGAGGCGGAGGCCGAGAAGAACGGCACCCCCGCCTCACCGGCCACGGCCCGCGCCAGCAGCGTCTTGCCGGTGCCGGGCGGGCCCGCCAGCAGCACGCCGCGCGGCATCTTGGCACCCATCCTGCGATAGGCGTCGGGGTTCTTCAGGAAGTCGACGACGTCGTTGAGTTCGCCCTCGACCTCGTCGATGCCGGCCACGTCCTCGAAGGTGGTCCGCTGCTGTCCGGGCTCCAGCTCGACCGGCTTGGGCGGCGCCTTGCGTCCCAGCATGCCGCCCGCGCCGCCGAGTCCCGCGCTCATCCGGCGCGCGATGAAGACCCACACCGCGACGAGAATGATGATCGGCGCCAGCGAGATCAGCAGGTTGGCGAGAAAGCTGCGGTGCTGGACGACCGGTGCGGCGGTGACCGTGACGTTGTGCTTGGTCAGGTTGGCCCACAGGTCGTCGTCGGCGAAGGAGGGCCGCTCGGTGTTGAACTTGGTGTAGCTCCCCTCGCCCTCGGGGTTCTTCTGCTCCTTCTTGAGCTGCCCCTGGATCGAGTCGCCCTTGGCGTAGATCTTGTCGACGTTGCCGGCGTTCACCTGCCTGCTGAACTCGGTGTACGAGATCGTCGGTTCGTTCGCCTGGTCGAAGTAGGACAGCACCAGGTTGGCGAGCAGGTAGACCACCAGCGCGGTCATGATCAACCGCCACCACCCGCCGCGCATCCTGGGCCCGCCGGGCGGCGGCTTCGACGGCTCCTCGGGGGCACCCTCGGTACGCCAGGGCTGGTCGGGCGACTTGCGCGGCGGCGCGGGGTTGGTCATATGCGGAAGGTACGACACCGACCAACCCCGGCACGCGCACGGTGGGTATCAGCCCATGAACTTCTTGAACTCGTCCGGCAGCTCGAAGTCCTGGGCGCCCTGCTGCGGCACCCCGAAGGCGTTCCCGCCCTGGGCGGCCGCCTCGCGGCGCTGGGCCTCCTCCAGCTCCTGTTGCTTGCGCTTCATCGGGTTGCCGGAGCGCTGCTTGCCCTTGGCCTGCTTCGGCTGCTTCTTGGTACGGCCGGGGCCGCCGCCCATGCCCGGGATCCCCGGCATGCCCGGCATCCCGCCGCCCTGGGCCATGCGGGACATCATCTTGCGGGCCTCGAAGAACCGCTCGACGAGCCCCTTGACCGCGCTCACCTCGACACCGGAACCCTTGGCGATACGCGCGCGGCGGGAGCCGTTGATGATGTTCGGGTCCTGGCGCTCGCCCGGGGTCATCGACTTGATGATCGCGGCGGTGCGGTCGACGTCCCGCTCGTCCAGGTTGTTGATCTGGTCCTTGATCTGGCCCATGCCGGGCAGCATGCCGAGCAGCTTGCTGATGCTGCCCATCTTCCTGACCTGCTCCATCTGGGCCAGGAAGTCGTCCAGGGTGAAGTCCTGGCCCTTCTTGGACGCCAGCTTGGAGGCCATCTTCTCGGCCTCTTCCTGGCTGAACGTCTTCTCCGCCTGCTCGATCAGGGTGAGCAGGTCACCCATGTCGAGGATGCGGGAAGCCATCCGGTCCGGGTGGAAGGCGTCGAAGTCGTCGAGCTTCTCGCCGTTCGAGGCGAACATGATCGGCTTGCCGGTGACCTGGCGGATGGAGAGCGCGGCACCACCGCGGGCGTCACCGTCGAGCTTGGACAGGACGACACCGTCGAAGCCGACGCCGTCACGGAAGGCCTCGGCGGTGGTGACGGCGTCCTGGCCGATCATCGCGTCGACGACGAAGAGGATCTCGTCGGGGCTGACCGCGTCCCGGATGTCGGCGGCCTGCTGCATCAGTTCCTGGTCGATGCCGAGGCGGCCGGCGGTGTCCACGATCACGATGTCGTGGACCTTCTGCTTGGCGAACTCGATGGAGTCCTTGGCGACCTTGACCGGGTCGCCGACGCCGTTGCCCGGCTCGGGCGCGTAGACGGCGACCTGGGCGCGCTCGGCGACGACGCTGAGCTGGTTGACGGCGTTGGGGCGCTGGAGGTCGGCGGCGACCAGGAGCGGGGAGTGGCCCTGCCCCTTGAGCCAGTGGCCGAGCTTTCCGGCGAGGGTGGTCTTACCGGCGCCCTGGAGACCGGCGAGCATGATCACGGTGGGCGGCTGCTTGGCGAACCGCAGCCGGCGGGTCTCGCCGCCGAGGATGGTGACCAGCTCGTCGTTGACGATCTTCAGGACCTGCTGGGCCGGGTTCAGGGCCTTGGAGACCTCGGAGCCGAGAGCCCGCTCCTTGACGTTCTTGATGAACGTGCGGACGACGGGAAGGGCCACGTCGGCCTCGAGCAGCGCGATGCGGATCTCCCGCGCCGTGGCGTCGATGTCCGCTTCGCTCAGACGCCCTTTGCCGCGCAGATTCTTGAAGGTCGCTGAAAGGCGATCGGAGAGAGTGTCGAACACGGCGGCGTCGGTCCTCGGAGTCGGGGGCGGTGAGCGTCTTCCAGGGTATCCGGCCGCGCAAGGAAGTGGTCCCCGCCGTGCACAACCGTGCGGTCAGGCCCTCAGCGTCTCCTCCAGCTTGCGCGCCACGGAGCCGGCCTCCTCCGCGGGCAGCGGCGCGTGGTCGGCGCCGGTCACGTAGAAGGCGTCGACGGCGTTGGAGCCGAGGGTACTGACGTGCGCGCTGCGTACCCGTACCCCGGCGTCCTCCAGCGCCCGCCCGATCCGGAACAGCAGCCCGGGGGCGTCCTGCGTCCGTACCTCGATCACCGTGGCGTGCCGGGAGGCCGCGGGAGCCACCGTCACCCGCGGCGGCGGGGCCACCCAGCCCCGGCGCCGCGGGTAGGCCGCGTCCCGCTCGGCGAGACGTCCGGCGATGTCCAGGGACCCGTCCAGGGCGCGGACCAGGTCGGCGCGGAGGCGGGCGGCCTGGGGCAGGGAGCCGTACTCGGCGGCGACCCGCCAGTCCAGGAGCAGCACGGTGCCGTGGTCGACGTCGTCCGGGAGGTCGAGGGAGCGGAACTCGGCGGTGCGGACGGTGAGCCGGTGCACGGCCAGGACCCCGGAGACGGCCGGCAGGACGCCCGGCTGGTCCGGTACGGCGATGAGCAGTTCCACGCCGAGCGGTTCGGGGGCGCCGGTCGGCTCCTCGTCGGTGGCCGCGGGCTCGGTCTGGGCGCGCAGGGCCAGCACCGGGCCGCCGGTGCGGAAGGCCTCGATGGCCAGCCGCTCCTGCTCGGCCGTGGGCGCACCCGGCTCGGGCTCGTCGGCGGTGTCCCCGGCGAGGACCGCCGAGACCCGCTTGACCAGGTCGGCGACGAGCGAGCCGCGCCAGGACGACCAGGCGGCCGGGCCGGTGGCCTGTGCGTCGGCCTCGGTGAGGGCGTGCAGCAGCTCCAGGGTGCCCTGGCTGCCGACCGCCTCGGCGACCAGCCGGACGGTGGCCGGGTCCTCCAGGTCGCGCCGGGTGGCGGTCTCGATGAGCAGCAGGTGGTGTCGTACGAGCGTCGACAGGACCGCCACGTCCGCGCGGTCGAAGCCGATCCTGGCCGCCACGTCCTTGGCGATGATCTCGCCCGCCACCGAGTGGTCGCCGGGCCAGCCCTTGCCGATGTCGTGCAGCAGCGCGGCGACCAGGAGCAGGTCGGGGCGGTGCACGCGGCGGGTGAACTCGGAGGCGCGGACGGCGGTCTCGATGAGGTGGCGGTCGACGGTCCAGATGTGCACGGCGTTGCGCTGCGGCCGGCAGCGCACTCGCTCCCAGTCGGGCAGCAGCCGGCTGATCAGGCCCTCGGCCTCCAGCGCCTCCCACACGTCCACGGTGGGACGGCCGGACCCGAGGAGGGTGACCAGTTGCTCGCGCGCCTCGGCGGGCCACGGCGTGGGCAGGGCTCGCGTGGTGGCGGCCATGCGCCGTACGGCGTGCAGGGAGAGCGGGAGGCCGGCCTGCGCGGCGGCGGCCGCGGCGCGCAGGGGCAGGACGGGGTCGCGTTCGGGGCGGGCGGCGCGGGCAAGCACCACCTCGCCGTCCTGCTCGACCACGCCTTCGGCGAGCGGGGAGCGCTCGGTGAGCGGTTTGCCGCCGCCCAGCATGGCGCGCAGCCGTGGCCGCATGGCGCGCGACCGCAGCACGCGCCCCACTTCACGCCAGGTGACGTCGCTGGCGTACGAGATGACCCGCGCGGACTCGTAGACCTGGCGCAGCAGCGTGTCCGCGTCGAGGAGGTCCAGTTCGGCGGCGACCTGGTCCTGCTCCTGGAGGGCGAGGCGGTCGGTGGCCCGCCCGGTCGCCAGGTGCAGGGCGTCGCGGACGTCCAGCAGGCGCCGGCGGGCGTCGGCGAGGCCCTCGCGGGGGGCGTCGGCCAGCCAGGAGGCGGCGACGGCGCGCAGCGCGGTGGCGTCCCGCAGCCCGCCGCGGGCCTCCTTCAGGTCCGGTTCCAGCAGGTACTGCAGCTCGCCGTGGCGTTCGGCGCGCTCGACGCAGAGCTCCTGGAGTTCGGGAAGACGTTTGGGCGCCTGGTTGCGCCAGTCGGCGAGGATCGCGGTGCGCAGTCCGGAGGTCAGGCCCAGGTCGCCTGCGATGTGGCGGGCGTCCAGCAGGCCCAGCTGGACCTTGAGGTCGTCACCGGCGGTCTTGCGGGCCTCGGCGGACGTGCGCACCGAGTGGTCGAGGGCCAGGCCCAGGTCCCAGACGGGGTACCAGAGCCGGTCGGCGACGGCGGCCACCGCACCGGAGTCGCCGCCGTCGTGGAGCAGCAGCAGGTCGAGGTCGCTGCGCGGGGAGAGCTCGCCGCGCCCGTAGCCGCCGACGGCGACCAGGGAGACGCCACCGGTGATGCCCTCGGTGGCCGCCGCGAACAGGCCGGTCAGCCAGTCGTCCGTGAGTTCGGCGAGGGCGGTACGGCGCGACGGCCCGGACCGCGCCCCCTCGGTGAGGAGGCGCAGCCGGGCCGCCGCGTAGCCGCTGGGTCCCGTGTCCTCTGCGTCGTTCCGAACATCCGTACCCGTCACCCAGCGACTCCTGCCTGTATTCAGATGGTTCTGTTCTACAGTGCGTCCGGTCCGCGCTCGCCCGTGCGGACCCGTACGGCGGTCTCGACCGGGAGGGACCAGACCTTGCCGTCACCGATCTTGCCGGTGCGGGCGGCCTTGACGATGACGTCGATGAGCTGCTCGGCGTCCTCGTCCTCGGCCAGCACCTCGATGCGGATCTTGGGCACCAGGTCGACCGTGTACTCCGCACCACGGTAGACCTCGGTGTGGCCGCGCTGCCGCCCGTAGCCGCTGGCCTCGGTGACCGTGAGGCCGTGCACGCCGAAGGCCTGCAGGGCCTCCTTGATCTCGTCGAGCCGGTGCGGCTTCACGACGGCGGTGATGAGCTTCATGCGTCCACCTTCTTGCTCGTGCCGGCCAGGGCCGCGGCGGAGACGGAGCCGATGACACCGCCGCCCGTGCCGCTGAAGTCGTATGCAGTCTCGGCGTGCTCGGCCTGGTCGATGCCGGAGACCTCCTCGTCCTCGGAGACCCGCATGCCGATGGTCTTGTCGAGGAGGAAGGCGAGGACCGCGGAGGCCACCAGGGAGTAGGCGAGGACCGCGCCGACACCGGCGAACTGCTTCCACAGCTGGGTGAAGGAGTGGTCGCCGTAGAAGACGCCGGTCGCGGTGGACTGGCCCTTGCCGGTGGCGAAGAAGCCGATGAGCAGGGAGCCGATGATGCCGCCGACCATGTGGACGCCGACGACGTCCAGGGAGTCGTCGTAGCCGAACCTGAACTTCAGTCCGACGGCCGCGGCGCAGGCGACACCGGCGATGGCGCCGACGGCGATCGCGCCGAGCGGGGAGACGGCGCCACCGGACGGGGTGATCGCGACCAGACCGGCGACCGCGCCGGAGGCGGCGCCCAGCGTGGTGAACGCGCCGTGCCGGATCTTCTCGTAGGCGAGCCAGGCCAGCATGGCGGCGGCGGTGGCGACCTGCGTGTTGACGAACATCAGCGCGCCCACGCCGTCGTCGTTGCCGAGCCAGGAGCCGGCGTTGAAGCCGAACCAGCCGAACCACAGCAGACCGGCGCCGAGCATGACCAGCGGAAGGCTGTGCGGGCGCATCGGGTCCTTCTTGAAGCCGACGCGCTTGCCGATGACCAGGATCACACCGAGGGCGCCGGCACCGGCGTTGATGTGGACCGCGGTACCACCGGCGAAGTCGATCACACCGAGCTTGTAGGCCCAGCCGTCGGCGCCCCAGACCCAGTGCGCGACCGGGACGTAGACGATCGTGAGCCACAGGGCGACGAAGAGCGCCCAGGCCGAGAACTTGACGCGGTCCGCGATGGCACCGCTTATCAGGGCCGGTGTGATGACCGCGAACATCATCTGGAAGACCATGAACACGAAGATCGGGATCGTGTAGCCGTCCCAGAGTTCCGTCAGACCGACGTTGCTCATCCCCAGCCAGTCGGAGTTGAACCCGATGAAGCCGTTGCTGGAGCCGAAGGCAAGGGAGAAGCCGTAGAGAACCCACAGGATGGTGACGATCCCGATGCTGACGAAGCTCATCATCAGCATGTTCAGGGTGCTCTTGACGCGGACCATGCCTCCGTAGAAGAAGGCGAGTCCCGGCGTCATGAGCAGCACCAGGGCGGAACAGATGAGCATGAAGCCTGTGTTCGCGGAGGACAGCTTGGGTCCCTCCGCGGCAAGCATGATGGCTGGTGCCATCGGCGTCTCCTCGTCGATTGGTACGGCCCGGGTGCGGGCGATGCCTGAGAGCGGTCCGGTTCAAGCGGGGGGTGGGCCGGTTATGCGCCACGAGACTGGCGCAGCGCGGTTTCGGTCGTTGCCCCTCGTTGTTTCGCCGGAGTGACGAAGACGCCCTGTGTGTTACGCGTCGATGAATTGCCAGATGCCGGGCCGCGGGATCGTTATCGTGGCGCAACCTTCTCCCGGTCGTCTCCGCGACACGGCGGAGACGAGGAGAACCGGCCGCGGCGGCCTTCCGATGACCTGGCATGGGGGAGCCGAGTCGGGCAGTTCGGGAGGGCCGGCCGCGGCCGGGGTCTGGGGTGTGCCGGGGTTCAGACCGCCTCGGCGGTCTCCGGCAGGTCGACGGCGAGCTGTTCGGTGAGGTCGATGACCGCGGCGAGGTCGCCGTGGTCACGGACGGCCGCGTCCACCGTCTTTCGAATACGAGTGTTCACGCGTTCCGAGCGGACCTTCTTGGCGATGCCCATGGCTTCGGAGGCGAGAACCGTGCTCTGCTCGGGCTCGCCGCGCAGCAGGTGCACGGTGGCCATGCCGATGAGGTTCAGCGCGTACGACCGCTGGTGCTCGGAGTCCTTGGCGAACAGCTCCACGGCCCGCTGCATCAGTGGCTCGGCCAGGGAGGCGTAGGTGGGACTGCGGCCGGCGACGTAGGCCAGGTCGCGGAAGGAGTGGCTGTTCTCGCCGTGGAGCTCGGCCTCGGAGAAGAAGCGGATCCAGTCCGGATCCGGATCGTCCCACTCGTCGGCCTCGCCGAAGGTGTCCTCGGCCATCCGGACCGCGCGCTTGCACTTTCCGGGCTGGCCCATGTTGGCGTAGGCGCGGGCCTCCATCGCATACAGCATCGACTGGGTGCGCGGGCTCGCGCAGTCCCGGCTGCCGTACTGGGCGAGGTGGATCAGCTCCAGGGCGTCGTCGGGCCGGCCGAGGTGGATCATCTGACGGCTCATGCTGGACAGGACGTACGAGCCCAGCGGCTTGTCGCCGGCCTCCTTGGCCGCGTGCAGCGCGAGCACGAAGTACTTCTGGGCCGTGGGCTGGAGCCCGACGTCGTACGACATCCAGCCCGCCAGCTCGGCCAGTTCGGCGGCGACCTTGAAGAGCTTGCGGGTGGTGGCCTCGGGCTGGGGTTCCTGGAGCAGGTCGGTGACCTCGTGCAGCTGGCCGACGACCGCCTTGCGGCGCAGGCCGCCGCCGCACTGGGCGTCCCACTGGCGGAACATCATCGTGGTGGACTCCAGGAGCTCCAGCTCGGGCCTGGACAGACGGCCCGGGCGGCGGGGGTCGGCCGCCGGCTCGGGGTCCTGGTGCGGGGCGGTGGGCGAGGGGACGAGCCAGCGCTGCATGGGTTCGATGAGGGACGGGCCCGCCGACAGGATCAGCGAGGTTCCGAGGAAGCCGCGCCGCGCCAGCATCAGGTCGCTGCGCGAGAACTCGCTGAGCAGGGCCACCGCCTGCGGGCCCGTCCAGGGCAGGTCGACGCCGGTCGCCGAGGGTGACTGGCGGGCGGCCCGCAGACCGAGGTCCTCGACCGATACGACGCAGCCGAAGCGCTCGGAGAACAGCTCGGAGAGGATCCTGGGGATCGGCTCGCGCGGGTTCTCCCCGTCGAGCCAGCGGCGCACCCTCGACGTGTCGGTCGAGATGTGGTTGGCCCCCAACTGGCGCGCTCTGCGGTTCACTTGCCGCGCCAGCTCGCCCTTGGACCAGCCACTGCGCACGAACCACGAGTTGAGCAGCTCATTGGGGCGCTTGTCCGTACTGGCCGCGGTCGTCCCGCTTCCGCCGTTGCCGCCCACTGGAACGCCCCCATCCCTGAGACCACTTGATGCCGGATGCGCCAAGCCCTATCAGAATGCCGGTAAATACGGCTTCCCGTCCGCCAGTTCTCACCCTTCGAACGGGATGCCTAGTTGCCTCCGGCATACCCATGAGTGCATGTGCCCCCAGGCCTCGTGCACTCAAAGTAATCCTACGATCACTGCTCCAGCCATGGCGATCCCGGAAACGCCACCATTCGCCACCCCTTCGAATGAACCCACGATGGCGCTGGCGCGATTCACTTGACATAGGACGGCCGGGAGTAGGCGGAGCGGTGCACTCGGGGGCGCACAACCCCAGGTGCACCACCGGCGGCGCCTCCAGGCGCCGCCTTGACCTTGCGGGCGCGAGGGAAAGCGGAGCCGTAGCGTCACGTTCCGTTTCCGTCCCGCTCCGTGTCGTAACCACCGGCACGGCGGACCCGTTGGAGGGGGCATGGGCTTCACGATCGGCGGCATTCGCGAGATCCGCTCCGGCACGCGCAGGCGCGGCCGTTCATCGGATTGCACCGCCGTCGCCGAGTTCACCGGCCTGTGGGGCTGGGACGTGGTCCCGGGGGCCCGGGCCGCGGCCGGAGCGTGTTCGTGCGGGCTCGCCGACTGCGGCGCGCCGGGAGCCCATCCCCTGGACTTCGCGCCCCGGCTGCCCGCCGGGGCCACGCTCGACGAAGTCACCAAGACCTGGGGCGAGTTCCCGGGCGCGGCGGTGATGCTGCCGGCCGGCCGGGCGTTCGACGTCATCGAGGTCGCCGAACCCGCCGGGCGCCGGGCCCTGGTCCGGCTGGAGCGGATGGGCCTGCCGATCGGCCCGGTCACCGCCACCCCCGAGGGCCTGGCCCACTTCTTCGTCGCCCCCGGCGCCGCCGCCGAACTTCCCGAACTGCTCTACCGCATGGGCTGGGACGACCCGGCCTCCCTGGACCTGCGCGGCCTCGGTCCGGGCGCGTACATCACCGCGCCGCCGTCGGACCGGGGCGGCCTGGGCCCGGTGCGCTGGCTGCGGCCGCCGGCCCTGGACTCGGCGACCCGGCCGCCGGCGGCCCGGCTGCTGCTCGGCACGCTCGCCTACGTGGCGCACCGGTCGCGGGCGTAGCCGGCTTCGCCGGGCCGGCAGCGGAGGGCCCCGCCGCATCCGCACCGTGCGGCGGGGCCCTTCTTCGCGTCGGCCGGGCCACCGCGGCCCGCCATGCGGAGGCGCCCGTCCCCGACCACACGTCGGGAACGGGCGCCTCTCACGCGGGCCGGCACGTTCACTGCCCGGCCGCTACTCCCCGATAAGGGCGTCAACGAACGCCTCCGGCTCGAACGGCGCCAGATCGTCCGCGCCCTCGCCGAGGCCGATGAGCTTGACGGGTACGCCCAGTTCGCGCTGGACGGCGATCACGATGCCGCCCTTGGCCGTGCCGTCCAGCTTGGTGAGCACGATGCCGGTGATGTCGACGACCTCGGCGAAGACCCGCGCCTGCACCAGGCCGTTCTGGCCGGTGGTGGCGTCCAGGACGAGCAGCACCTCGTCCAGCGGGGCGTGCTTCTCGACGACCCGCTTGACCTTGCCGAGCTCGTCCATGAGCCCGGTCTTGGTGTGAAGACGCCCGGCGGTGTCGATCAGCACGACATCCACCCCCATCTCCTTGCCCTCCTTCACCGCGTCGAACGCGACGGAGGCGGGGTCGCCGCCCTCCGGCCCGCGCACGGTGTAGGCGCCCACCCGCTCGCCCCAGGTCTGGAGCTGGTCGGCGGCGGCGGCCCGGAAGGTGTCGGCGGCGCCGAGGACGACCGTGCGGCCGTCGGCGACGAGCACCCGCGCGAGCTTGCCGGTGGTGGTGGTCTTGCCGGTGCCGTTCACGCCGACGACCATGACGATGCCGGGCTTGCGGTCGGCGGGCTCGGTCTTCACCACGCGGTCGGCCTCGGTGCCGACCAGCTTGAGCAGTTCCTCGCGCAGCAGGGCGCGCAGCTCCACGGGGGTGCGGGTGCCGAGCACCTTGACGCGCTCGCGCAGCCGTTCGACCAGCTCGGTCGTGGGCTGCACACCGACGTCGGCGGTGAGCAGGGTGTCCTCGATCTCCTCCCAGGTGTCGTCGTCGAGGTGCTCGCGCGAGAGCAGCGTGAGCAGCCCCTTGCCGAGCGCGTTCTGGGAGCGGGAGAGCCGGGCGCGCAGCCGGACCAGACGGCCGGCCGTGGGCTCGGGGATCTCGATCTCGGGAGCCGGTGGCTCTTCTACGACGACGGGAGCCGAGCCGTCGGGAAGGTCGACCTCCTCTATCGTCCGGCGCGGTTCGTCGCGCGGCGTCTCGGCCTCGTCGCCGACGTGCGGCTCGGCCGGGGGCGCGGTGATGTCGGGCGCGGCGGGCGGCGGCGGGGGCAGCGACTTCTTGCGCCGGCTGCCGATGACGAGCCCGCCGAGCGCACCGAGCACGACCACGGCGATGACTACAGCAAGGATGACGGTTTCCATAACGCGTCCAGTATCCATCCCTCCCCCGGGCACGACTTTGCTCCCTCGCGAAGGAGTTTCCGGGCGATGCTCCGAATCGGCATGCCCATTTGGGGGGTATTCATTGGACTAAAGTACGATGACTGCCCATGAGGACCACCGCCCACCACGATGGCGCCCTCGAACATCTGGAAGAGTCGCTGGAGCGGCACGGCCTCGAAACCCGGGGCCTCGAACCCGTCCCGGACTCCGAGCGCACCGCCACACCCGGCGGACTGCTCCCCACCTGGATCGCCGCCAACATCACCGTCCTGCTGCTGACCATGGGCGCGACCCTGGCGGTGCTGTTCGGACTGAACTTCTGGCAGGCCCTGGCGGCCGGCATCGCGGCCCCGACCGTGTCGTACGGCCTGGTCGGACTGATCGGCATCGCGGGCCGACGTGGTGCCGCGCCGGGTATGACCCTCTCCCGCGCGGTCTTCGGGCAGCGCGGCAACCTGCTGCCCGGTGCGCTGATCTGGGTGGCGCGCTGGGGCTGGGAGACGATCAACGCGGTGACCGGCGCCTATGCGCTGCTGACGGTCCTGGACATCCTCTTCGGGGTCCGGAGCGGCCCCGTCCTGATCATCGCCACCCTCCTTCTCTTCGTGATCACCACGTTCGCGATCTCGGGCATGGGCATCAGGGCGGTGCGGCGCTGCAACCGGTGGGCGACCTGGCTGTTCGGGGCCTTCACGCTGCTGGTCCTCGGCCGGCTGATCGCGACGACGGAGTGGAGCAGGCTGCTGGCACAGCACGCCGGTTCCACAGCGGCGATGATCACCGGCATCGGGCTGATCGCCGCGGGCGGGATGAGCTGGGCGCCGGCCTCGCCGGACTTCACGCGGTATCTGCCGTCCACGGCGTCCTCGGCGGCGATCGTGTGCAACACGGTCGGCGGCGCCGTGATCGTCGTCCTGCCGATGGTCCTGATGGGCGCGGTGATGGCGTCCGGCATGCCGGAGCTCGCCCGGGCGGGCGACCCCGTCTCCTTCCTCGGCGAGATCCTCCCGCTGTGGCTCGCGGTCCCCTATCTGCTCGTCGCCCTGGCGGGCATGCTCCTGATCAACGCGATGTCGATGTACTCGGCGGGCTTCACCGCGCAGACCCTCGGCTTCCGGATCCCCCGCCACTGGGCTGTCGCCGTCAACGCGGTGATCTCACTGGTCCTCGCCGGGGTGCTGATGCTGGCGGCGACCTCGTTCATGGGCACGTTCATCGCCTTCCTGTCGCTGCTGGCGGTGGCGTTCTCGGCATGGGTGGGCGTCTTCGGGGTCGACATGCTCCGGCGGCGGGAGTACGACGCCACGGCGCTCCTCGACACCAGCCGCGCCAGCGCCTACTGGTACCGGGCGGGCTTCTCCCCCGCCGCCGTCACGGCCTGGGCGCTCGGCCTGCTGGCCGGATCCCTGTTCACCAGGTCCGACTGGTTCACCGGCCCGTTCGCCGCGAACAACCCCGTCGGCCGGTACGGGCTGGGCTGGATCGCGACGATCGTCGTCTCGGGTCTGCTGTACGCGGTGCTGCCGAAGCCGGCGGTGGTGCCCGCGTCGGCCGGGGGGCGCGCACCTCTGGCCGTCTGACGCACCGTCAGCTACTGTCCCCGCACACCCGCGCGCCGGACCCCGCGTCTGCGCCGTGATCCACACGGCAGGCCCTAGGTGAAGGGGAACTCCCATGCCCGTCTCGGTCGTTCGCTTCAACCTCGTCGAGCCCGGAGCCGACTCCGCCTCCCTGGGCGCCCGCTACCGGGCCGCCGTTGAGATGGCCGCGTACGCCGACGAACACGGGGTCACCACCGTCCAGACCGAGGAACACCACGGGGTGGACAACAACTGGCTGCCGTCGCCGTTCGCCTTCGCGGGCGCCGTCTTCGGAGCCACGCGGAACATCGCGGTGACCGTGTCGGCGGTGATCGGCCCGCTGCACGACCCGCTGCGGCTGGCGGAGGACATCGCGGTGCTCGATCTGCTCAGCGGGGGGCGGCTGGTGACGGTGGCCGGGATCGGTTACCGGCCGGAGGAGTACGCCCTGTTCGACGTGGAGTGGAAACGGCGGGGGCGGTTGCAGGACGAAGTGCTGGAGACGCTGCTCAAGGCGTGGACCGGGGAGGAGTTCGAGTACCGGGGCCGTACCGTACGGGTCACACCGCGGCCCTTCACCGAGCCGCACCCGCTGCTGCTGGTCGGCGGCTCCTCCCACGCCGCCGCCCGCCGTGCCGCCCGGCTCGGCCTGCCGTTCTTCCCCAGCGCGCATCTGCCCGAGCTGGAGGCGTACTACAAGGAGAAGCTCACCGAGTACGGCACCGAGGGCTGGACGATGATGCCCACGCAGGAGACGCCGCTGCTGCACATCGCCGAGGATCCCGACCGGGCGTGGGCCCGGTACGGGCAGCACTTCCTGCACGAGGCGCGGACGTACGCGTCCTGGCAGTCGGGGGACATCCGCTCGGCGGTGCGCTCGGCGGCCACGACGGTGGAGGAACTCCGCGCGGAGGGCGTCTACCGCATCCTCACGCCGCAGGAGTGCGTGGCGGCGGGGCTGGACAACCTGGTGCTGCACCCGCTGGCGGGCGGCATGCCCGTGGAGGAGGGCTGGCGAAGCCTGCGCCTGTTCGGGGAGTCCGTACTTCCGGCGCTGGGGGCCTAGGCAGGACCGCCGTGCGGAAACGGACCGTCGCCCCGCCCGGGCAGTGACCGGGCGGGGCGACGGGGGGATACGAGGAGAGGGGCAGCGGGGACTTGGCCCCCCTCCTCGAGTCGGGGACCTCGGGGCGAGGTCAGCCCATCTCCTCCAGGGACTTGCCCTTCGTCTCCTTGACGTACTTGAGGACGAACGGGATGGAGAGGGCCGCGAAGACCGTGTAGATCACATAGGTGCCGGAGAGGTTCCAGTCGGCCAGCGACGGGAAGCTCGCGGTGATGGCCCAGTTGGCGATCCACTGCGCGGAGGCGGCCACGCCGAGCGCGGCGGCACGGATCCGGTTCGGGAACATCTCGCCGAGGAAGACCCAGACGACGACACCCCAGGACAGGGCGAAGAAGAGGACGAAGATGTGCGCGGCCACCAGCGCGGTCCAGCCCTGCGCGGCCGGGAGCTTGCCGTCGACCAGGTGGTAGGAGAAGGCCCAGGCCTCCAGGGCGAGACCGACGACCATGCCGACCGAGCCGATGAGGGCGAGCGGCTTGCGGCCGATCCGGTCCACGAAGATCATCGCGATCACGGTGCCGATGATGTTGATGATCGACGTCGTGAAGGAGTAGAAGAACGAGTCCGCCGGGTCCACGCCGACCGACTGCCACAGGGTCGAGGAGTAGTAGAACGCGACGTTGATGCCGACGAACTGCTGGAAGACCGAGAGACCGATGCCGACCCAGACGATCGGCTTGAAGAAGAAGGAGCCGCCGAGCAGGTCCTTGAACGTCGACTTGTGCTCGCTCTTCATCGCGTGCTCGATCTCGGCGACGCGGGCGTCCAGGTCGGCCTTGCCGCCCTCGACCTCTTCGAGGATCTCGCGGGCGCGCTCACGCTTGCCGACGGAGAGCAGGAAGCGCGGGGACTCGGGGATCGCGAAGGAGAGCAGGCCGTACAGGACGGCCGGGACCACCATGACGCCCAGCATGACCTGCCAGGCCTCCAGGCCCATCAGCTTGCCGCGCTGGTCGCCGTCGGCGGCGTTGAGCAGACCCCAGTTGACCAGCTGGGAGATGGCGATACCGACGACGATCGCGGCCTGCTGGAAGGAACCGAGGCGGCCCCGGTAGGCGGGCGGGGCGACCTCGGCGATGTAGGCGGGGCCGATCACGGAGGCCATACCGATGGCGAAGCCGCCGATGATCCGCCAGAAGGCCAGGTCCCACAGGGCGAAGGGCAGCGCCGAACCGACGGCGCTGATGGTGAACAGCACGGCGGCGATCTGCATGCAGCGGATACGGCCGATCCGGTCGGCTATCCGGCCGGCGGTCGCGGCGCCGATGGCACAGCCGATCAGGGCGATGGCGATGACCTGGGCCAGGGCGGCGGACCCGACGTCATAGCGGCTTCGGATGGCCTCGACGGCACCGTTGATGACGGAGCTGTCGTAGCCGAAGAGGAAACCGCCCATCGCGGCGGCCGCCGCGATGAAGATGACATGCCCGAGATGATCGGGGTGAGCCGTCCCGGCTCCTGAATGGGGTGCCTGCGCAGTGCTGGTCACAGAAAACTCCTCGGGCCACCCGGCAGCACTGCCGGGGGTGGGGGTGAGCCCTCTCAGGTTGAGTGGCGCAGAACTCCACACCGCTCATACCTGAAGGTAAAAGCAACGTTGCAGAGACTATGCCTTCAAGTTTTGAAGTCAATAGTCGGTACGGTGTGAAGTTGCAGATACCACGCAAGAGAGATGCGTTCACTTCTTGAAGAAGATAGAGAGATGATCTCCCCGAAGGCGCGGGGATGCGCGCAACCGGCCGCGGCCGCACCACACCGCACCGCACGCGGAGGGAACCCCGCCGGGACCCGGCGTCAGCGAAGCCGCTGACTGATGACCTTGGACACACCGTCGCCCTGCATGGACACGCCGTACAGCGCGTCCGCGACCTCCATCGTGCGCTTCTGGTGGGTGATCACGATCAGCTGGGAGGACTCCTGGAGCTCCTGCATGATGCGGATCAGCCGCTGGAGGTTGGTGTCGTCCAGGGCCGCCTCGACCTCGTCCATGACGTAGAACGGGCTGGGCCGCGCCTTGAAGATCGACACCAGCATCGCCACGGCGGTCAGCGAACGCTCGCCACCCGAGAGCAGGGAGAGCCGCTTGACCTTCTTGCCCGGCGGCCGGGCCTCGACGTCCACGCCCGTGGTGAGCATGTTGTCGGGGTCGGTCAGGATCAGCCGTCCCTCGCCGCCCGGGAAGAGCCTGCTGAAGACGCCCTCGAACTCGCGGGCGGTGTCCCGGAAGGCCTCCGTGAAGACCTGCTCGACACGCTCGTCGACCTCCTTCACCACCTGAAGCAGGTCGGTGCGGGTCTTCTTCAGGTCCTCCAGCTGCTCGCTGAGGAACTTGTGCCGTTCCTCAAGGGCCGCGAACTCCTCCAGGGCGAGCGGGTTGACCTTGCCCAGCTGCTGGTAGGCCCGCTCGGCCGCCTTGAGCCGGCGTTCCTGTTCGGCCCGGTGGAAGGACTTGGGCTGGTTGCGCGGGTGCTCGGGGTCCTCCGGCAGCACCTCGCCCTCGGCGGGGGGCGAGGGCGGCACCGGTTGGTGCGGTCCGTACTCGTCGACGAGTCCCGCCGGTTCGACACCGAGTTCCTCCAGCGCCTTGGTCTCCAGCTGCTCGATCCGCAGCCGCTTCTCGGCGCCGAGTACCTCACCCCGGTGAACTGAATCCGTGAGTTTGTCGAGTTCCGCCTTGAGGTCGCGGCCGGTGGTGCGGGCGGCGGCCAGTTCCTGCTCGCGCCGGGCCTTCGCGGCCTCGGCGGCGGCGCGTTCCCGGTCGGCCCGGCCGGCCGAGACCTCGACGTGGGCGAGCAGCTGGCGGGCGCCGGCGGCGACGGCCTCCGCGACCGCGGCCTCGTGGCGCAGCCGGGCCCGGCGCTGCTCGGCACGCGCGCGTGCCTCGCGTTCCGCGCGGGCGGCGCGGTCCAGGGAGTCGGCGCGGCCGGCGAGACCCTTGACCCGCTCCTCGTGGGTACGGACCTGGAGGCGGGCCTCCATCTCGGTCTGGCGGGCGTTGGCGCCGTCGGCGGCGAGACGGTCCCGGGCCGAGGTGTCCGGCTCCTCCTCGACCGGCATCTCCTCGGCCACGGCGAGCCGCTCGGCCAGTACCTCGACCTCTTCCAGGGCCTTGTCGAGGGAATCCTGGGCGCGGGCGGCCGCCGCCGTGGACCGTTCCGCCTCACCTGCCGCGCCGCGCGCCTGTCCGGCGAGGCCGCCGAGCTGCTGGGCCACGGCCGACTTCTCCCGGTCGGCGGCGCGGCGGCGTTCCGCCAGCTCCTCGACCTCGGCGGTGCAGTCCTTGCGATACTCCTGGGCCGTCCGCTGGGCCTCGGCCAGCGCCTCGCAGCGGACCGCCAGCTCCTCCAGTTCGGCGGCCGCCTCGTCGACGGACGCCTGTACTTCGAGGAGGCTGGGGGCGCCCGCGGAGCCGCCGTGCGCGAAGTGCGCGCCGAGGAGGTCGCCTTCGGCGGTGACGGCGGTGAGGTGGGGGTGGCGGTAGACGAGGTCCTCGGCGGCTTCGAGGGTGTCGACGACGACGATGTCGCGGAGCAGCCGCCGTACGGCGGGCATCAGGTCGGCCGGGCCCCGCACCAGGTCGGCCGCGAAGTGCCCGGCGGGGGGTGCCGCCGGAGGCCGCCGGTCGGCCGCGGGTACGTCGTGGCCGGTCTCGCCGTTCCCCGCGCCCCTGTGGGGCGCTTCGGGCCGGGGCGTCTCGGGGGCTCCCGACAGCAGCAGGGCCGCTCGGCCCCCGTCCTGTTTGCGCAGCAGGCGGATCGCGTCTGCCGCCGACGCGGGAGCCGTCATCGCGACGGCGTCGGCCGCGGTGCCGAAGGCCGCCGCCAGGGCCGTCTCGTGGCCCGGGGTCACCGTGAGCAGTTCGGCCGCCGGGCCGAGGACACCGGTGAGGCGGTCCCGGGCGCCGAGCAGTATGCCGGTGCCGTCCTTGCGGCGCAGGCCGAGCGCCAGCGCCTCGTGACGGGCCTGGGTCGCGGCGCGCCTGCGTTCCGCCGCGGTGGACGCCTCGCGGGCCGCGGTCAGGGCCGCCTCCGCCTCGGCGAGCCGGTGTCTGGCCCGGTCGTGCTGTGCGGCCAGTTCCTCGTCACCGGCGTCGAGTCCGTCGACCTCGGCTTTGAGTGCCTCGTACTCCTCCTGTGCCGACACCGCCCGTTCCTGTGCCTCGTCACGGGCGGCGGCCAGCCGGTCGATCTCCGCCTGGGCCGAGCCTGCCCGGGAACGAGCGGCGTTGACCTGGCCGTTCAGCCGGGCCAGGCTCTCCCGGTGGTCGGCGATGGAGCGGGCCACGTCCTTCAGGCGCCGTTCCTCCACGGCCAGTTCGCGCTCCAGTTCGGCGCGGTGCGCGACGGTGTCGTCGAGGGCGTGCTGGGCCGCCTCCAGGGCCGCCTCCAGCTCGGCCTCCTGCTCACGGATGCGGTGGGCCTCGCGCTCCATGTCCTCGGGGTCGCGGCCGCGCCGTTCCTCGGGCGGCGCGGAGGTGGCGCTCTTCACCCGGGCGTCGGCCAGCGAGACGGTGCCGCGCACCCGCTCGGCCAGCTGCGACAGCTCGTACCAGGTCTGCTGAGCACGCTGCAGGCGCGGGCTGAGCTGCCGCACCTCGTCCTCCAGGAGCGCCTCGCGCTGGAGGGCCTTCTTCAGCTCCTGCTCGGCGGCCTCCTTGCGTTCCTTGAGGGCAGCCTCGTCGGCGATCTCGCTCTGCAGCGCCTGGCGCAGGCGTACGAGGTCGTCGGCGAGCAGGCGCAGGCGGGCGTCGCGCAGGTCGGCCTGGATGACGGCGGCCCGGCGAGCCACCGCCGCCTGGCGGCCGAGTGGCTTCAGCTGACGTCGCAGCTCGTCGGTCAGGTCCTGCACGCGGGCGAGGTTGGCCTGCATCGCGTCCAGCTTGCGGAGGGCCTTCTCCTTGCGCTTGCGGTGCTTGAGGACGCCGGCCGCCTCCTCGATGAAGGCCCGGCGGCCCATCGGGTCCGCGTGCAGGACGGAGTCGAGCTGGCCCTGGCCGACGATGACGTGCATCTCGCGGCCGATGCCGGAGTCGGAGAGCAGTTCCTGGATGTCCAGGAGGCGGCAGGTGTCGCCGTTGATCTGGTATTCGCTGCCGCCGTTGCGGAACATGATCCGCGTGATGGTGACCTCGGCGTACTCGATGGGCAGCGCGCCGTCGGAGTTGTCGATGGTCAGGGACACCTCGGCGCGGCCCAGCGGGGGGCGGCCGGTGGTGCCGGCGAAGATGACGTCCTCCATCTTGCCGCCGCGCAGCGACTTGGCGCTGTGCTCGCCCATGACCCAGGTGAGCGCGTCCACGACGTTGGACTTGCCCGAGCCGTTCGGACCGACGACGCACGTGATCCCCGGTTCGAACCGGAGCGTGGTCGCCGAGGCGAACGACTTGAACCCGCGAAGGGTCAGGGCCTTGAGATGCACGCCGTGGGACTTTACCCGGCGGCGCTACCGCACTCCACGACCCCTCGCAACCTCGCGGTTTCGCGCATGAACATGCAGGGCACATCAGACGTTAAAGAAGGTGAAAGGATGCGCGGGGCTGGAAGGTGCCGGGCGCGGGGGCGCGGGGGCATACCAGGGGAGCAGGAAGAAAAGAAGGGACGCCGGGGCGTCCCTTGCAGATCTTGACAACGTAGCGGTTGAAAAGGCTGCCCGACCGCCGCATGTGCTGTTGTGGAGCGATGCAGCGATCAGGTGAGCGCAGGCTCCGCCTGGTTTGCGTCGATGCTCTCCATGATCCTGTCGGGAGAAGCGGCAGCCGTCAGCGCGTCGTTCTCTGCCTGAATCCGTACGAGCTCGGATTCGAGGTCCTGGACACGCTGCTGGAGCCGTCGCATCTCGGCGAGGAGTCGCGGGTCAGAGCCGCCGACGTAACCGAGAAGCGCCTTTGCCATGATGGATGGTCCTCCACACTGAGTGACCGACCGTAGCGGTGTGGGTCGTGAGGGAATCGCACCCGCGGTGCTTGACACATCCGAGTGTTACTCGCCTGTTGCTCCATGCCAAACAGCTAAGGTGCGCGGGGCTTTCAGCGTCTCACCAAAAAGTTTGACGGTCAACACGATCACGCCCTGTATTGGCGGGCGAACCCGGGCACGCGCGGCTCAGGACCGGCGGCGCCGCGACTCCCGCGGGGCCCTCGGAGCACGGCGATCAGCTTTATCCGCGGAGCCTGCCACGACATGCGATTCTTGGCAACCACCAGGCCATTCCCACTTTGTGCACATGCCGGTGGCAGGTCACGAGGGTTGCGCCCGCGGGTCTGCGCGGGACGGGGTCAGCGGATGGCGAAGCCGTCGTAGCCGCCGCGGGGTGTGTCCCAGATCTCGGTGACACCCTCCACCCGCCCGGGCGTGTCATCGCCCTGGAGCCAGTCGAGCAGGCTTTCGCAGCCCGTCCGGGAGCCCTCGGCGACCACCTGTACGCGGCCGTCGCCCAGATTCAGAGCAAAACCGCTCAGGCCGCCGATCTCCAGCGCCCTGGCCCGTGTGAACCAGCGGAAACCGACACCCTGTACCCGGCCACGAACCCAGGCGACCAGCCGCACATCCTCGCTCATGAGTGCAACCTAACGGCCAATGTCACGCGGAACGCTTCCGCCCCCACCGCCATGCGGTACCGTCCCGACCCAATGAATCTCATCTGAAACTCACTCGATCGAGTGAGGCTGGTCGACCAGAAGGAGTCATTGGCCACACCGGCCCCTGGTCGACCGCTACCGCGAGGACGAGGGAAGAGGGCAAGGACATGGGACGCCACCGACGCTCCGCCGCCGGCCGCGCCGCCACGGGCCGCGCCATGGGGGGCACGGAGAGCGACGGCCCCTACACGGGCGGCCTCGACCCGCAGGAGTCGTACGCGGGTCTCCGCTTCGGGACGGGTACCGCGGCCTACCTGCACCAGGAGGCCTACGCCGACGCCAACGCGCGCAGCTCCGCCTACCTGTACGAGACCCACGACGACTACGCCCGGGCCGACGGCACGGCCCTCTTCTCCACCGAGGAGTTCGCCCCGGTCATCGGCGGCTCCCCGGCGGGCGGCAGCGGACACCGGCGCAAGAAGAAGGCCGGCGCCCGGCCCATGCGCACCGGTCTGCTCGGAGTCTCGGCGGCCGTCGCCATCGGCACCGTCGCGGTGGCCACCGGTGTGGTGCCGGGCCTGGAGAACTACAGGCTCGGCGGGAACACCAGCACCACCGGCGACGACCGGGTGCAGGCCGACGGGGTGCCCAGCAACACGGCCGCCGAGCAGGGCGGCACCTCCGGCAGCGCCCAGAGCCGGGACACCGGCTCCTCGACCAGCCGGGACACCCAGCGTTCCGGCTCGCCCACCGGGACGGCGGCCGCGCCCGCTCCGGCGTCCACCTCCGCCTCACCCGCGCCGGCGAAGACGGCGCCCGAGCAGCCGGAGCCCAGCGCCACGCCGTCCGGCAAGGCGACGCCCGCGCCCGCCAAGACGGCCACCAGGGCGCCGGTGAAGACCGCGGTGCCGGTCACCGTGTCCGAGGCGGCCGCCGCCGAGGCCGAGGTGCTCAAGCTGGTGAACGAGGAGCGGGCCAAGGTCGGCTGCAGCGCGGTGTCCGTGAACTCCTCGCTGACCGGGCTGGCCGAGTCGTTCAGCGAGGACATGGCCGCGCGGGACTTCTTCGACCACACCGACCCGGACGGCAGGACGCCGTGGGACCGGGCCGCGGCCGTCGGCATATCCAACCTGGGCGGCGAGAACATAGCCCGGGGCCAGGCCACCGCCGAGGCCGTCATGGACGCCTGGATGAACAGCGAGGGCCACCGCGCCAACATACTGAACTGCGACTTCAAGACCCTCGGGGTCGGCGTGCACCTCGGTTCGGGCGGCCCCTGGTGGACGCAGGACTTCGGCTACTGAGATAACCGCGGGCCAGTGGGTCCGGGAATCGTCCTGGCCGGATTCCGGGCCGTCCGCCGCGGATGTGAGCGAAGATCCCACGGCGGCGGCCGACAGACGCATCCGCCCGCACTGTCACCCGAACGGCCCAACCTGACGTGTCGCCCATACGGAGGAACATCAAGCTGATTGGTGTCCTAACCGAGGCAATCCGTGAAAGGCCAACGACATGCGCATTCGACGGTTCCTCGCCGCCGCCATCGCCGCGGCAGCCCTCGCCGGACTGGGCCTCACAGGCGCCACCACCGCCTCCGCCGCCAGCCTCACCCCGGGTGAGTGCGAGCAGGGTGGCGGAACGGTCAATTGGGCGACCAACCTCTGCAAGGGCGGCTCGTACGACGGGCAGATGGTCGACTGAACCCCAGTGGGTGCGCCCCGCAGCCACGTGCTGCGGGGCGCACCCGCGTGAGGGTGCGCTAACCAGTGGTTAGCGCACCCTGTTGGTTAGCGCTGCGTTCGCCTAATCTTGACGCATGACCATCAGCACCGAGGACCGTCCCGAGGAAGAGCGTCCTGCGTACGACGCCTTCGCCCGGGCCTGTCCCTCGCGCAGCACGCTCGAACACGTCATGGGCCGCTGGGGCGGGCTGACGCTGAGCGCGCTGCACGAGGGGTCGTTCCGGTTCAACGAGCTGCGCCGGCGCGTGGACGGCGTCAGCGAGAAGATGCTCTCCCAGACCCTCCAGGCACTGGAGCGCGACGGCCTGGTGCACCGCGAGGCCCAGCCGACCAACCCGCCGCGGGTCGACTACGAACTCACCCCGCTCGGCCGCGAGGTCGCCGACCGCCTGCTGTCCGTCGTCCACTTCGTGGAGAGCCGGATGGACGAGGTGCTGGCCGCCCGCGGACGCTACGACGAGACGCGCGGCGCCCGCTGACACGTCGGGCAGAAGTAGCTGGACCGGTTCATCCAGGGCCGCCTGCGCATCGGGGTACCGCAGCGCCGGCAGGGCAGTCCCTCCCTCCCGTAGGCGTCCAGCGAGCGGTCGAAGTATCCCGACTCGCCGTTCACGTTGACGTAGAGGCTGTCGAAGCTGGTACCGCCGACGGCCAGGGCCGCGTTCATCACGTCCCGCACATGGCCGAGGAGTTCGGCGGTGCGCGGGCGGGTGAAGCCGGCCGTCGGACGCTCGTAGTGGACCCGGGCCCGCCAGAGCGCCTCGTCCGCGTAGATGTTGCCGACCCCGCTGATCAGCGACTGGTCGAGCAGCGCCCTCTTGATGGTCGATCGCTTCCTGCGCAGCGCCTGGTGGAAGGCCTCGTCGTCGAAGAGCGGGTCGAGGGGATCACGGGCGATGTGCGCGATGACGTCCGGCAGCCCGTCGAGGGTGTTGTCGTGCAACGACAGCCCGCCGAAGGTCCGTTGGTCGACGAACCGGAGTTCGGTGCCCAGGCCGTCGGCGAACCTGACGCGGATCCTGAGGTGCTTCTCGTCCGGTGACTCATGGGGCTGCACCAGCAGCTGGCCGCTCATGCCGAGGTGGGCGAGGATCGACTGGCCGGTGTCCTCCAGCGGCAGCCACAGGTACTTGCCGCGCCGGCTCGGAGTGCCGACGCGGTGGCCCTTGAGCCGGTGCGTGAAGTCGTCGGCACCGGCGAGGTGCCGCCGTACGGCACGCGGGTGCAGGACCTCGGTCTCGCCCACGACACGGTGGGCGACCCATCGCTCCAGGCCACGCCGTACGACCTCGACCTCGGGCAATTCGGGCATCGCGTCTCCCGTGCAGGACCCTGGACGGTCCGAGCGCCCGGCCCCGCGAAGGGGCCGGGCGCTCGGATCGTCGCGCTGTTCTTCAGGCGGAGGCGGCGGACGACGAGCCGTCGTCCTCCTCGGCCGCGGCGGCCTGTTCGGCTGCCGCTGCCGCCTTGGCGGCCTTGGCCCGCTCGTCCGCCGCGGCGCGGATGGCGCGCCAGGCGGACTCGGCGGCCTGCTGCTCCGCCTCCTTCTTGCTGCGGCCGGTGCCGGTGCCGTACGAGACGCCTCCGACGCGGGCGGCAGCAGTGAAGGTCTTCTCGTGATCGGGGCCGGTCTCCGTGACCAGGTACTCGGGCACGCCGAGGCCCTCCGTCGCGGTGAGCTCCTGGAGACTGGTCTTCCAGTCCAGGCCGGCTCCGAGGTTCGAGGACTTCTCGATCAGCGGGTCGAAGAGCCGGTGTACCAGCTCGGACGCCGAGTCGAGGCCCTGGTCGAGATAGACCGCACCGATCACCGCTTCCAGGGTGTCGGCAAGGATGGACGCCTTGTCCCGGCCGCCCGTGCCCTCTTCACCGCGGCCGAGCCGGATGAAGGAACCCAGGTCGAGACCGCGGCCCACTTCCGCGAGCGCACGCGAGTTCACCACCGCTGCCCGGAGTTTGGCCAGCTGGCCCTCGGGCAGGTCCGGGTGGGTGTTGTACAGCGTGTCCGTGACGACGAGGCCGAGGACGGAGTCACCGAGGAACTCCAGCCGCTCGTTCGTCGGCAGGCCGCCGTTCTCGTACGCGTAGGAACGGTGGGTCAGCGCACGCACCAGAAGGGCGGACTCGAGCTTGTAGCCGAGCCGCCCTTCCAGAAGCGTGTGGGACGAGGCCGTGCTGTCCGTTTTCTTCTTGGCAGATGGATCCGCCTTGGCGTCATCCGCCTTCTTGGGACTGGACACAGTGCCTCTCACCTGGCCGCTCAGACTTCGAGGACCTGGCGCTTGTTGTAGGTGCCGCACGACGGGCACGCGATGTGCTGCAGCTTGGGCTCGTGGCAGCGCTCGCACGCAACCAGGGTGGGGACCGCAGCCTTCCACTGCGACCGGCGGTGGCGCGTGTTGCTGCGCGACATCTTCCGCTTCGGAACAGCCACGGCTACTTCTCCTGCTTCTCGTCGACGCCCGCTTCCGCGTCAGCGCCGCTCATCTCGACCTTCTCGCCGTCCTTGGTGGAACCGGCGAGTCCCTGCAAAGCCGCCCAACGGATGTCGACGGCGTCGTGGTGGTGGTCCGGGTCGTCCGCGAGCCGGGCTCCGCACTCGGAGCACAGTCCCGCACAGTCGTCCTGGCACACCGGCTGCATCGGCAGTGCGAGCACCACCGCATCCCGCAGCACGGGTTCGAGGTCGAACAAGCCGTCCTCGATGAAGTACCTGTCCTCGTCGTCCTCGGCGTCGTCGCCCGGTTCCGCGATCACACGGCCCCGGTCGTCGGCGTCAGGGTACGAGAACAGTTCCTGGAAGTCCGCTTCGAGCTCCTGCTCGACCGGCTCCAGACACCTTACGCACTCCCCCTCGGCCTGTGCACGGGCGGTGCCTGTGACGAGCACCCCTTCGATGACCGACTCGAGACGGAGGTCCAGCTCCACCGGGGCACCTTCCGGCACTCCGATGACCCCCTTGATACCGAAGTCCTCGGGGGCGTCGATCGTGCGGGTCAGGCGCTGCAGCGCGCCAGGACGCCGCCCCAGCTCGTGCGTGTCGAACACGAACGGGTCGCGGTGGTCGAGACGTGCGTGAGGAGCCATTCCTGCTTTCGATCTTCGAGTTCAGAGGGACGCCGTCCGGAAGACGTCTCCGGGCAGCGGTGATCGCGGATGTGGACGCGACCGAAGAGCCAGGATACTGGACCTTTCGCTGTCGGCCCAATCCGCCGTCCTCCGGCCCCTTCCTACAGGCCGCGGCCCTGCTCGTAGGCCCTCAGCTGCTCCGGCGTGATCATGCCGGTGTCGAAGAGGCTGGTCTCGTCGAGGGCGTACGCCTGGTGCTGGGCCTGCTGCTGGGGATCGTAGACGGGCTGCTGGCCGGTGTCGTAGCCCTGGTAGGCGTAGGGGTCGGCCTGCTGGTAGCCGTAGGGGTCCTGCTGCGCGTAGGCGGGCTGCTGCTGGGGGTAGCCGCCGTAGGGGTCCTGCTGCTGCGGGTAGCCGTACGGGTCCTGCGCGACGGGCTGCTGCGCCGGCTGCTGGTCGTACTGCGGCTGCTGCTGGGCGGCGACCGGCTGCTGCTCGGGCTGCGCCGCCTGGGCGTCCTGGTCGGCGAGGGCCGCGAGGTCGGCGAGGTAGTCGGCGTCGCTGGAGTGCTGGAAGGTCGTGTTGTCGTCGGACAGGGCGCCGAGGGCGTCGGAGGCGATCCGGCCGTGCAGCTTGGCGCGGCCCTTGCCGACGGCCTCCAGGGTCTTGGCGAGGACCGCCTCGAAGGCGCCGAGCTTGACGTCGACGTAGGCGTCGGCGTCCCGGCGCAGCGTCTCCGGGTCGTGGCTGCGCTCGGGGGCGTCCTCGTCCTCGTAACCCTGCTCGTCGAGGCCGGGTCCGGTGCCGAGGAGCTTCTCGCGGCCACGGCCGACCGAGCCGAGGGTCTTGGTGAGGACGACCTCGAAGTTGGCGAGCTTGGAGTCGACGTAGTCGTCCGCGTCGGCGCGGACCTCCTCGGCCTCCCTGCGGGCCTCGCCGAGGATCCGGTCGGCCTCCGCCTGGGAACGGCGGGCCACCTCGGTGTCGGAGATCAGCGAACCGCGCTCGGCGTGCGCGGTCTCGATGATCCGCTCCGCCTCCATGCGCGCCTGCTCGACCATCTGCTCACGGCCGCCGATCAGCTCCTGGGCCTGGGCGAGGGAGCCGGGCAGCGCCTGGCGCAGTTCTTCGAGCATCGCGAGCAGGTCGGCCCGGTTGACCACGCACGACGCCGACATGGGCATGGCCCGGGCACCGGAGACGGTGGCCACGATCTCGTCGAGCTTGTTCTGTACGTCCACCCTGCGCTCGCCACTCTCTACAGCTGTGTTGGAGACGGACGGGACGACTGTAGCCCCATCAGTCCCGGTGAATACGCTTGTTGAGAGCCTCGAAGACGGGCTCCGGAACCAGGTGCGACACGTCTCCGCCCCACTGGGCGACCTCCTTGACCAGGGAGGACGAGAGGAAGCTGTAGGTGGGGTTGGTCGGCACGAAGAGCGTCTCCACGCCCGACAGACCGATGTTCATCTGGGCCATCTGCAGCTCGTAGTCGAAGTCGCTGACGGCCCGCAGACCCTTGACGATGGCAGGGATCTCACGCTGCTTGCAGAAGTCGACGAGGAGGCCGTGGAACGCCTCGACGCGGACGTTCCCGTGGTCGGCCGTGACCTGGCGGATCAGGTCGATCCGCTCGTCGATCTCGAACAGGCCCTTCTTGGACTTGTTGATCATCACCGCGACGTAGACCTCGTCGTAGAGGCGGGACGCTCGGGCAATGATGTCGAGGTGTCCGTTGGTGATCGGGTCGAACGACCCGGGACAGACGGCGCGGCGCACTTGTGATCCCTCGCTCTCCGGTCCGGTCATCGTGCGTCTTCGCACGTAGAGGCGGCGCGACCGTACCAAAACGTTCCCTCGCCGTAGCGACGGGACCGGAGGGCCTCGAAGCCGGCCGGCCACGGGAAGTCACCGCCTCTGGTGCTGCGCTCCACGGTGACGAGCGCCTCGGGCGCTAGCCAGCCCCCCGAGTGGAGTGTGAGGAGAATCTCCCGAAGATCGTCGTCCGAGACCGCGTACGGGGGGTCCAGGAAGACGATGTCGTACGGCTGCGCGGGCGCCGGTGTCCGGACGATCTGTTCCGCTCTGCCCGCCCTCACCTCGGCGCCGGGCAGGCCCAGGTTCCTCACGTTCTCGCGCACGACGCGGGCGGCCCGGGGGTCGGCCTCCACGAGGAGGGTGTGGCCGGCGCCCCGGGAGAGGGCCTCCAGGCCCACGGCTCCCGAACCGGCGTAGAGGTCGAGGACCCGGTCGCCGTCCAGGGGGCCGCCGAGGAGGGACTGCCAGGTGGAGAAGAGGCCCTCGCGTGCGCGGTCGGAGGTGGGGCGGGTGCCTGTGCCGGGCGGCACGGAGAGGCGCCGTCCGCCTGCCCGGCCGGCGATCACGCGGGTCATGGGGGGTCCTTCTTCGGGGGCGGCTTCACGGGTTCAGTCTGGCAGGCCGACCGGGGTGGGTGCCTGGTGCGACGGCGGCTGCGGGTCCGGCGTGGCCTGTCGCCCAGATCCCCGCACCCTTTCGGGGCGCGTCAGGCTCAGCCCTTCTCCAGGTACTGCTCCCTCTCCTCGTCCAGAAGGGCGTCCAGGGCCGTTCGGAGACCGGTCAGGCCGGTCAGCTCCGGGTCGCCGGCCACCAGCGCCGTCGCCTCCTCGCGGGCCTCCGCGATGATCTCCTCGTCCTCGATCACCGCCAGGACGCGGAGGCTGGAGCGGGCTCCCGACTGGGCCTGGCCGAGGACGTCGCCCTCTCTGCGCTGTTCGAGGTCGATGCGGGAGAGCTCGAAGCCGTCCAGGGTCGAGGCGACGGCCGTCAGGCGCTGGCGGGCCGGGCTCGCCTCGGCCATCTCCGTGACCAGCAGACAGAGTCCGGCGGCGGAACCGCGGCCCACGCGGCCGCGCAGCTGGTGCAGCTGGGACACGCCGAAGCGGTCGGCGTCCATGATCACCATTGCGGTGGCGTTGGGGACGTTCACACCGACCTCGATGACCGTGGTGGCGACCAGGACGTCCGTGTCGCCGGCCGCGAAGCGGCGCATCACCGCGTCCTTGTCGTCCGGGTGCATACGGCCGTGCAGGACCTCAACCCGCAGGCCGCTCAGCGGGCCCTTGGCGAGGTGGTCGGCCACGTCCAGGACGGCGAGCGGGGGGCGCTTCTCCGCCTCGTCCTCGGCCGACTTCCTCGCCTTCTTCGGGTCGTCCTCCTCGTCGCCGATGCGGGGGCAGACGACATACGCCTGGTGCCCGTTCACGACCTCCTCCCGCACCCGCTCCCAGGCTCGGGCCAGGAAGTGGGGCTTGTCGGCGGCGGGGACGACATGGGTGGCGATCGGGGAGCGGCCGGCCGGCAGCTGGTCCAGCACGGAGGTCTCCAGGTCGCCGAAGACCGTCATCGCGACCGTGCGCGGGATCGGGGTGGCGGTCATGACGAGCAGGTGGGGCGGCTTCTTGCCCTTGCCGCGCAGGGCGTCCCGCTGCTCGACGCCGAAGCGGTGCTGTTCGTCGACGACCACCAGGCCCAGGTCGTGGAACTGGACCTTGTCCTCGATCAGCGCGTGCGTGCCGATCACCAGTCCGGCGTCGCCGGTGACGAGGTCGAGCATGGCCTGGCGACGGGCGGCCGTGCCCGTCGAGCCGGTGAGCAGGACCACCTTGGTGGCGTGCTCTGCACCGCCCAGCATGCCGCCTTCGGCCAGCTCCCCCATCATCTCGGTGATCGAGCGGTGGTGCTGCTGGGCGAGCACCTCGGTGGGCGCGAGCATGGCCGCCTGGCCGCCCGCGTCGACCACCGCGAGCATGGCGCGCAGGGCCACCAGCGTCTTTCCGCTGCCGACCTCGCCCTGCAGGAGCCGGTGCATCGGATGCTCCGTCGCCAGGTCGTCGAAGATCTCCTTCGAGACCTTCTGCTGGCCGTCCGTGAGGGTGAACGGGAGGCGGTCGTCGAAGGCCGTCAGGAGGCCGTCGGGACGGGGCCTGCGGGCCACCGCCGGGAGTTGGGCGTCGGTGTGGCGGCGGCGGGCGAGGGCGACCTGGAGGACGAAGGCCTCGTCCCACTTGAGGCGGTCGCGGGCCTGCGCGATGTCCGCCTTGGTGTGCGGGCGGTGGATCTTGAGCAGGGCCTCGGGAAGGGAGACCAGGCCGCGGCCCTCGCAGAGGGCGGGCGGCAGGGGGTCCAGGGCCTCCTGGGCGCTCGGCAGGACCGTCTGGACGGCCTTGCCGATCTTCCAGGACTCCAGCTTGGCGGTGGCCGGGTAGAGCGGGATCAGGGTTCCGGCCCAGGTCTCCACCGATTCGTCCGGGTCGTCGCCGCGCAGCAGTTCGTAGGCCGGGTGGGCCAGTTGGAGGCGGCGGTTGAAGACCGAGACCTTGCCGGCGAACATCGCGCGCGTGCCCGGCAGGAGTTCCTTGTGGGGCTTGTGCACGCCGTTGCCGAAGAAGACCAGTTGGAGCCGGCCGCTGCCGTCGGTGATCGTGACCTCCAGCCGCTGGCCCTTGCCGCGCGGCGCCTTGGCGGAGGCGAAGGTGTGCAGCCGTGCCTCGGCCACCATGGCGACCACCGTGACGTGTTCGTCCATGGGCAGGTCGGCGAGGTGGGTGAGCTGGCCGCGCTCCTCGTATCTGCGGGGGTAGTGGTGCAGGAGATCGCCGACCGTGTGCAGGCCGAGGTGCTCGGCCATCACCTTCGCGGTGGCTGGGCCGAGCACTGACTTCAGGGGTTGTTTCAGCGGTTCTTCCAGTGCGGGCACGAGATCCATTGCACACCACGCCACTGACAATGCCGTATATGTCTCGGGAAACCCCTGGTCAGGCGGCCGTCTTGAGTCATAGGATGGCGCGCTCCGGCCATCCTTCCGCGGTCACCACCCCACCCGGGACCGCCCGACCCCGCGCCGACCACGTCTTCTTCCCCCCTCCGGCGCAGCGACGATGGACTCCCAGACCTCACAGTCATCCCAGGCATCACAGCCACCTCATTCGTTCCAGGTCGACCTGCGTGGTCTGGTGGACCTGCTCTCCCATCACCTGTACTCCAGTCCCAAGGTCTACCTGCGCGAGCTGCTGCAGAACGCTGTGGACGCGATCACCGCGAGACGGGCCGAACAGCCCGACGCCCCGGCACGGGTGCGGCTGTACG
Organism: Streptomyces sp. NPDC059224; assembly: GCF_042754285.1. NCBI lineage: Bacteria > Bacillati > Actinomycetota > Actinomycetes > Kitasatosporales > Streptomycetaceae > Streptomyces > Streptomyces sp. NPDC059224. The sequence goes on along the minus strand of NZ_JBHZAN010000024.1, from coordinate 67,213 downwards.
CCGACGGCAGCGCCCTGCGGGTGGAGGACAGCGGCGTCGGGCTCACCGAGTCGGACGTGCACGGTCTGCTCGCGACCATCGGGCGCAGCTCCAAGCGGTCGGACGGGCTGCAGGAGGCCCGCTCGGACTTCCTGGGCCAGTTCGGCATCGGACTGCTGGCCTGTTTCGTGGTCGCCGAACGGATCCGTGTGGTCAGCCGCAGCGCCCGCACCCCGGACGCGCCCCCCGTGGAGTGGACGGCGCGCGACGACGGGTCGTACACGGTGCGGACGCTGGCGCCCGAGGCGCGGCCCGAGCCCGGCACCACCGTGCATCTGGTGGCGCGGGCGGGGGCGGCGGAGTGGCTGGACGAGCGGCGGGTGCTCGCGCTGGCGCGGGACTTCGGTTCGCTGCTGCCCTACGACGTCCGGGTGGGGGACGAGGCGGTCACCGACCTGCCCGCGCCCTGGGACCGGCCGTACCCCTCCCCCGGCACCCGCCGGGTGGCGCTGGCCCGGCACTGTCAGGAGCTGTTCGGGTTCGCGCCGCTGGACTCGATCGCGCTGGACGTGCCGCTGGCCGGGATCCGGGGTGTGGCGTACGTGCTGCCGTCGGCGGTGAGTCCCGCCCAGCGGGCCACCCATCGCGTGCACCTCAAGGGCATGCTGCTCACCGAGCGGGCCGAACAGCTGCTGCCGGACTGGGCGTTCTTCGTGCGCTGCGTCCTGGACACGGACAGTCTGCGGCCGACCGCCTCGCGCGAGTCGCTGTACGAGGACGAGACCCTGGCCGCCGTACGGGAGGCGCTCGGCGAAAGGATTCGGTCCTGGCTGACCGGCCTTGCCGCAGGCGATCCGGAACGGCTCTCGGCGTTCTTGTCGGTGCACCACCTCGGGGTGAAGTCGCTGGCCCGGCACGACCGGGAGATGCTGCGCACGATGCTGCCGTGGCTCCCCTTCGAGACCACCGACGGGCAGCTGTCCCTGGAGGAGTTCGCACAGCGCCACCCGGTGGTGCACTTCACGCGGACGGTCGAGGAGTACCGGCAGGTCGCGCCGATCGCCTCCGCGCAGGGCGTCGGGGTGATCAACGGCGGTTACACGTACGACAGCGAGCTGGTCGAGGCGCTGCCCTCGGTGCGGCCCGGCACGGTGGTCGCCGAGCTGGACGCGGACACCGTGACCGCGCACCTGGACGCGGTGGATCCGGCGGAGGAGCTGGCGCTGGCGGGCTTTCTCGGGGCCGCGCGGGCGAAGCTGGACCCGCTGGGGTGCGATGTCGTCCTGCGCGCCTTCCACCCGCTCTCCGTGCCCGCGCTGCACCTGGACGACCGGGCCGCACGGCACGAGCAGGCCCGTGCGGAGGCCGAGGAACAGGCCGACGACCTGTGGGCGGGCATCCTGGGCTCGCTGCGCGGCAGCGCGCCCCGGGCGCGGCTGGTGCTCAACCATCTCAACCCGCTGGTCCGGCGGATCAGTTCCCTGACGGATCCGGAGCTGATCGGCACCGCGAGCGAATCGCTCTACGGGCAGGCGCTGCTGATGGCCCAGCGCCCGCTGCGGCCCGCCGACTCGGTGCTGATCAACCGCTCGTTCATCGGCCTCCTGGAGTGGGCCACTCATGGGGAGGGTGACCGCTGATGGAGGAAACCGGCGGGATCGCGGACTTCGACGCGCTGCGCCGCGCGATGGCCGAGAACTCCGAGGAGCCGGAGGGTCCCGCCCGCAACGCGCGCGCGGAGCAGCTGCTGGCGGAGGCCGAGAAGCTGAACGTCCCGCTCGCCGTGATCGAGGCGCTCGGACACCAGCTGAAGGTCTACAACTACAGCTCCGAGAAGGACAAGATGTTCGTCCCCTTCGCGCGTCTGCTGCGCCTGTGGGACGAGCGGCCCGGGGACTTCGACGAGTACGAGACGCATTCCCTTCACTGGGTCTTCAAGTGGATGTCGGCCGGCATGCTCGACCAGCCGCACATCCCGCTCGCCTCGGTCGAGAAGTGGCTGGGCGAGATGGAGCACCGCTACCGGCTGGCCGGGCACTCCGAGCGGGCGGTGCGCAGCGCCGAGTTCAGTGTCGCCGCGCACATCGGTGACTTCCCGCGCGCGGAGCGGGCGTACACGGCCTGGCTGGCGGCGGACCGGGACCGGATGGCCGACTGCCACGCGTGCGAGCTGCACGGGCAGGGCGGCTGGCAGCTGCGCAACGGCCGCGACGCCGAGGCGCTTCAGCTGTGGCGGCCGGTCCTGGAGGGCGAGTACAGCTGCGCCCACGAGCCGCACACGGTCCTGGCCTCCTCCCTGGTCCCGCTGCTGCGGCTCGGCCGGGTCGACGAGGCCCGCGCGCACCACCTGCGCGGTTTCCGTCTCGTCCGCCCCATGGAGAGCATGCGGGGCGCGTTCGCGGACCATGTGGAGTTCTGCGCGCTGACCGGCAACGAGGCGCGCGGTCTCGAACTGCTGGCGGAACGTCCCGCCTACTTCACGGACACCGGGCAGCCGCGCACCCGGATGGACTTCCTGGCGGTGGTGACGCTGCTGATGGACCGGCTGACCGGGCTGGGTCTCGGTGCGCAGCGGGTACCGGGCCCCGCCGGGCGGGCGTGGACCGCCACGGAACTCGCCGGGCACGCGCGCGCGGAGGCCCTGGAGCTGGCCGCGCGGTTCGATGCCCGCAACGGCACCTCCCACGTCGGCGACCAACTGCGCGAGCGCATGGACCAGCGGCCGCTGGTGGACCGGCTGCCGCTGGGCGTGCGGGCGGCACGGACGGCGCCCGCCGGGCCCATCGCGCCGGTGGTGCGGGCGCCCGCGCCGGAGCGGCCGTCGCTGCCCGCGCTGCTCGCCGAGGCGCGCCGGCTCTCGGACACCCTCCAGCCGCACGCCCTGGACGCCTGGGCGGCGGTGGCGGAGGCCGCCGAGGGTGCCGCAGGCGCCGAGGTGGACACCTACGTCCGCGCGGAGATCGCCGACCACACGGCGATGGGCCGCGGCCCCGAGGGCGCCGAGCTGTTCGAGCGGGCGGCGGAGCTGTACGCGGAGGCCGGTGACGAGGGCGAGGCGATCGCGGCACGCGCGCGTGCCGCCTACGTCCGCGCGCTGTCCGGGGAGCTGGACGAGGCGACGGCCGCGATCGGCGAGCCGTACGACCGGATCCTCGCGCTGTACGCCGACGACGCCACCGGCGTACGGCAGACGGCGTCCGTGCTGATGAGCCGGGCGCGGATCCTGATGCGGCGGGTCCACGAGCGGTCGGAGGGCACCGCCGACGCCGAGCGGGCCGTACGGGAGCTGCTGGCGCTGGTCGGCGGGCGCGGCGGGTCCGACGTCCGGCTGGTGTCCCGGGCGGCCGAGGGGCGGGCGATGCTCGCCGAACTGGCCGAGCAGGCCGGCGACGGCGAGCGGGCGGGTGAGCTGTTCCGGCAGGCGTCGGCGCAGTTCGTCGGTGCGAAGCTGCCGTGGTTCGCGGTGGAGTACGAGGTGCGGGTGGCCGCGCTCGCCCATGAGCAGGGCGACATGGCCGAGGCGGAGCGGGCGCTGCGCGCGGCCCTGGAGCACGGCGGCCCGCACGTGGAGCCGGTGGGGCGGGCGCAGCTGCATCTCCAGCTGGCCGAGGTGCTCGGCGGCCGCGGCGCGGCCGAGGAGGCCGCCGAACATGCCCTTCAGGCGGCGCACTGGGCGGACGAGGCCGGGGAGAGCTCCACCCTGGGCGCCTGGGCGCGGCACCAGCTGGGCGGCCTCCTGCTGCGGCAGGGGCGGTTCGCGGAGGCCGCCGAGGTGCTGGAGTCGGCGCTGGCCGACCTGAGCGCCGAGACGCACGGGGACGGCGCGGTCGTGCAGACCCAGTGGTGGCTCGGGGACTGTCTGAGCGAGCTCGGCGAGCACCACGCGGCGGCCGAACGGCGGCTCCAGGCGGCCGAGATCGCCCGGCACTGGCCCGAGCAGCACGACCACGCCACCCTCGCGCACCTGGCCGCCGAGTCGCTGGGCAACGCGGGCCTGGCCGCCGAGGCGGACCGGGCGTACACGCGCGCGGGCGAGCTGTGGCGGGCGATGGGCAACGTGCACTTCCTGGTCCGCTCACTGCGGGCCCGGGCGTGGCTGGCGCTGCGCACGGAGGCCGGGACGGCGGGCGCGCGGCACCTGATGACGGCCGCGGTGACGGAGTGCGAGACGGCACTGAAGGGGCTCAGGGACCCGGCGGCCCGGGACCGGCTCGCCGGTGAACTGGGCCACACCCACCGGCAGTTCGGAGATCTGCTGGCCCGGTCCGTGTCCGAGGACGCGCAGGACGCGGCGATCCGGGACGCGTTCGAGGCGGCGCTGGCCGAGACGACGGCCGCGATCGCCGTCTTCGCCGAGCTGGGCGCGGACGGGCTGCACAGCCGTACCGGCGCCGAACTCGCGGCGGGCTGGCTGGAGGCCGACCTGAGCCGGCCGGCCGACGCGGCGGCACGCGCGCGTGCGGTGCTGGACGCCTACGAGGGCGCCGACCCGGACGACGAGACGGTCCGGGCCCGGCGGGCGGAGGCCCGGCAGCTGCTGGAGCCCACGGAGGCGTGAGGAGGCGTGCGCAGCGGGCTCACTCGACGCCGATGAGGAGCGGGGCCCCCTGCCGGCCGCCGTCGTAGACCACCGTGTCGACGGCGAGGTAGGCCTCGCGCACCCGTGCCTGGAGGCGTTCGCTGACGCCTTCGGGCGCCTCGGCGCCGAGGACGAGGGTGACCAGTTCGCCGCCGGCCTGGAGCATGCGGTCCAGGACGCTCTCGGCGGTGGCGGTCACGTCCGAGCCGATCACGGCCACGTCACCGTCGATCAGGCCGAGCACGTCACCGGCCTGGCAGATGCCGGCCATGGTCCAGGACTGCCGTTCCGCGACCACGACCTCGGCGTAGCGGGTGGCACCGGCCGCCGAGGTCATCTGGACGACGTCCTCGTCGAAGCGGCGGTCCGGCTGGTGCACCGCGAGCGCGGCGATGCCCTGGACCGCGGAGCGGGTCGGGATGAGGGCGACCCGGATGCCCTCCGCACGGACCTGCTCGGCCGCCGCGGCCGCCGTGTGCCGCAGGTCGGCGTCGTTGGGCAGCAGCACCACCTCGCGCGCGTGGGCCCGTCGTACGGCGTCCACCAGCTCCCCGCTGGCGGGCGGCTCCCCGGGGCGCGCGAGCACGGTGGTCGCGCCGGACTCGCCGTACAGCCCGACCAGCCCCTCTCCCGGCACCACGGCCACCACGGCCCGCTGCACCCGCTCGCGCGGCGGCTCCGCGCCGGTGTGCACGTCCCCCGCGCCGAAGTGCGTGATCCGGATCCGGTGCGGACGGCCCGCCTCGACGCCCGCCTCCACGGCGGCGCCGGCGTCGTCGACGTGCACGTGGACGTTCCACAGACCGTCGCCGCCGACCACGACCAGGGAGTCACCGAGCGCGTCGAGCCGGGCTCGCAGCCGCACCACCGCGGCGTCCTCGGCCTCCAGGAGGTAGATGACCTCGAAGGCGGGGCCCGTGGCCGACTGGGCGCACGCCTCGGCCCGGGCGTCGGAAACGGCGTCCACGCGTGCGTGCGCGACCGGGAGCGCTCCGTAGGCGTGCAGGTCGAAAGCCGTCGGCGTCTCCCCCGTGAACGCCTCCACCAGCGCCCCGAGCACCGCGACCAGGCCCCGCCCGCCCGCGTCGACCACGCCGGCCCGCTCCAGCACGGCCAGCTGCCCCGGGGTCCTGGCGAGCGCCTCGCACGCGCCCTCGTAGGCGGCCCGGACGATCGCCCCGCCGTCGCCCTCGGCCGCGTGGGCCGCGTCGGCCGCCGCCGTGGCGACCGACAGCACGGTGCCCTCCACGGGGTGGGCCACGGCCTGGCGGGCGGCGTCGGCGGCGTGCCGCAGGGCGAGCCGCAGCCGCTCGCCCTCGCTGTGAGTCGTCTCACCCTTGGTGAGAACCTGGGCCATGCCGCGCAGGAGCTGGGCCAGGATCGTGCCGGAGTTGCCGCGCGCGCCTATCAGCGCGCCGTGCGCCATCGCGCGGACCGCGTCGGCCAGGGTGGGGACCTCCTCGCCCAGCTCGTAGCCGGCGAAGACGGCCTCCACGGCCCCGGCGGCCGACTCCACCGTCAGATAGAGGTTCGTGCCCGTGTCGCCGTCGGCCACCGGATAGACGTTGATCGCGTCGATCTCCTCGCGTGCCCGGCCGATCGCCCCGAGCGCGAGACCGCACCAGGTGCGTACCGCGAGAGCATCGAAGAATGTCTGCGGCACCTGCGCCACCTGCGCCTCCTTGAGCTGGCCCGACGTGGTCGCAGCGTAGACCCCGCAAGGGCGTCCACCGGAAGTGGGCCGTGAGCGGGCCCCTGAGCTGCCATGCTAGTTTCGTCTAACCGTCGCGGCCGTTGTATGCTGCTCCGGTTGCCCGATCCGATCGGGCCATTACCCCTGGCAACGCCACTCAAGATCTCAGATCCCTGGATCTCGATCCCGGCAAGCCGGGATCCAACCGTAAGTGCATCTGAAGTCTTTGGAGTGACCCGTGGCTGCCAACTGCGACGTCTGCGGCAAGGGGCCGGGCTTCGGCAACAACATCTCGCACTCGCACCGCCGTACGTCCCGTCGCTGGAACCCGAACATCCAGCGTGTGCGTACCGTGGTCGGCGGGACGCCGAAGCGCGTGAACGCCTGCACCTCGTGCATCAAGGCCGGCAAGATCTCGCGCTGACGCACTGCTGCTAGCGCGCGGCCACAGCCGGTTCGCCGCACTGAGCCGGTCCACCCGAGGGTGGACCGGCTTTTTGCCGTACCCGTCTTCGGGCAGACCTGCTTCCGGGTCCCCGTCGGCGCGGTGTGGCGGTCGTCGGCGCCCGTCTTCTCGCCGGTGGGCCGGCCCTCGCGGACGGTGGCCGCCGCACGGCGTCCGCCGGGTACGAGACCTGGATCCGGGACTTCGCCAGGGGGCGCCAGAGGATGTCCGGGACCGCGGGTGCCGGGTTCCCGGGTGCCGCCCGCCGGCCCGTTTCCCCAAGAGGACGACGGAGAGGACGGCCACCCGCGTCGCGCCACGGGAGTACCCCTACCGAGGGTCCCGGCGCAGGGCCCAGCCGTGGTCCACCGGCCCGATCCCGGCGCCGAGCGCGAACCCGGCGGCGATCGCCCCGGTGACGTACTCCTTGGCCGCCGCCACCGCCTCCGGCACGGACTGTCCCTTCGCGAGCTGCGAGGCGATCGCGGACGCGAGGGTGCAGCCCGTGCCATGCGTGTGCCGGTTGTCGTGCCGGGGTGCGCGCAGCCGGAACTCGTCGGTGCCGTCCGTGAGCAGGTCCACTGCCTCGCCCGGCAGATGCCCGCCCTTGATCAGCACCCAGCGCGGCCCGTACGCCAGCACGGCCGCCGCGGCCCGGCGCAGATCCGACTCCGACTCGACCTGTACACCGGTGAGTTGGGCCACCTCGTCCAGGTTGGGGGTGGCCACGGTGGCCAGCGGGAGGAGCTTGGTGCGCACCGAGTCCAGCGCGGAGGCCGCGAGCAGGGAGTCGCCGTGCTTGGAGACCCCCACCGGGTCGACGACCACGGGCGCGTCGGTACCGGCGATCAACTCCGCCACCGTCTCGACGAGTTCGGCCGAGGCGAGCATCCCGGTCTTCACCGCGTCCACGCCGATGTCGTCGGCCACGCTGCGGTACTGGGCCCGCACAGCCGCCACCGGCAGCTCCCAAGCGCCCTGCACGCCCACGGAGTTCTGCGCGGTGACCGCCGTGATCACGCTCATGCCGTGCACGCCCAGTGCCAGCATCGTCTTCAGGTCGGCCTGGATCCCGGCCCCGCCTCCGGAGTCGGAGCCCGCGACCGTCAGCACCCGCGGGAGCGTCATGACTCGATGTCCCCGAAGTGGTCCCAGCCGCCCTTGCTGGTCCAGGGCGCCCCGTCGACGGTCACCTGGGGCAGCGCCGACGGGTTGAGGACCTCGCCGATCACCTTCCAGCGGGCGGGCAGCTTCACGTCCGGCGGGAAGGTCGCCACGATCGCGTGGTCCTCGCCGCCGGTCAGCACCCACTGGATGGGATCGACGCCGACGGCCTGGCCGATGTCGTTCATCTGGGTCGGGACGTCGATCGCACCGGAGCGGATGTCGATCCGCACCTTGCTGGCCTCCGCGATGTGGCCGAGGTCGGCGATCAGTCCGTCGCTGACGTCGCACATCGCGGTGGCGCCGAGACCCGCGGCCGCCGGGCCGGCGTGGTACGGCGGCTCGGGGCGGCGGTGCGCCTCCACGAAGGCGCGCGGCGACCGGAAGCCCCGGGAGAGTACCGCGTACCCGGCCGCGGACCAGCCCAGCCAGCCGGTGACTGCCACCAGGTCACCGGGCTGGGCACCGGCCCGGGTGACCGGCTCCTGGTTGCGCAGATCGCCGAGCGCGGTGATGGAGACCATGATCGTGTCGCCCCGGACCACGTCCCCGCCGACCACCGAGGCACCGGCCACCTGGCACTCGTCCCGGATGCCGTCCATCAGTTCGCTGGGCCAGGTCACCGGCAGTTCGGCGGGGACGACCAGGCCGAGCAGCAACGCGGTCGGCACGGCACCCATGGCGGCGATGTCCGCGAGGTTCTGGGCGGCCGCCTTGCGGCCCACGTCGTAGGCCGTGGACCAGTCGCGGCGGAAGTGCCGGCCCTCCAGCAGGATGTCGGTGCTCGCCACGACCCTGCGGTCGGGCGCGGCGACCACCGCGGCGTCGTCGCCGGGGCCGACCCGGACCGCCGGAGTGGTGGTGAGACGGGAGGTGAGCTCCCTGATGAGCCCGAACTCCCCCAGCTCACCAACAGTGCCCTTCATTGCCCTTACGCCCCTTCTCTGCCTTGCCGTGCCCGCTCGCGCGTCATCGTCGTCCTGGATACGGTCGAGGTGACCGTCAACTTCTGTCCTGCCTGCACCCTGGCGCGCAAGCCCCTGTCCGCGCAGGTCTCCCCGCGGTGAGCGGCGACGCGATACCGTGGCGTTCCTTTTCCCCACATGATCCTCGTGGCCGCCCTGGAGGTTCCGTGGTACAGGCGTACATCCTGATCCAGACGGAGGTCGGCAAAGCGTCGACCGTCGCCGAGATCATCAGCAAGATCCCTGGTGTCATCCAGGCCGAGGATGTGACAGGACCGTATGACGTCATCGTGCGCGCGCAGGCGGAGACGGTCGACGAACTCGGCCGGCTCGTGGTCGCGAGAGTCCAGCAAGTGGAGGGCATCACGCGTACCCTGACCTGCCCGGTCGTCCATCTGTAACCCCCGTCTACGCTTGGCCGGTGAACTTCTTCCGTCACCGGCCATTCGGTCTGTCCGCGCTCGTCGTGCTGATGATCGCGGCAGCGGGCTGCTCTTCAGCAGACGACCGCCCGTCGGCGGCGGTTCCCCGTCCGGGTGCGGCGGTTGCCGAGCTGTGCCGGAACCTCGACGAGGGGTTGCCGGAGAAGGTGGACAAGCTCGCCCGGCGTGACCCCGAGCCCGCCTCCGCGCTGACGGCGGGCTGGGGGAACCCCGCGATCATACTGCGCTGCGGTGTCGAGCGGCCTGCGAAGATGGCCGACCCCGAAGCCGACGGGGTCGAGGTCGACGGGGTCGGCTGGCTGCTCGAGCAGGAGGCCGACAAATCGTTTCGCTTCACGACGACGCTGCGGAAGGCGTATGTCGAGGTGACGATCCCCGCGGGGCGGACCGGGGACGGTATGGCGCCATTGGTGAACCTGGCGCCGGCCATCAAGAAGGCGGTCCCGGAGGGCATCGCCGACTGAGGCCGCTCCGGCGGATCAGGCCGGACGCGGAGTCCGCCGGACCTCCCCCGCAGGGGGACCCCCAGGGGCGTCGTTGTCGCCGGTCGTCCACGTCCCCGGCCTTCGGGCCGCCGGGAGGCGCCCCCACCACGCTGCCGCCCTCCGCCGCCCTGAGGTCGGACGCGCCAGATCCCGCTCACCGGCGTCGTGTGCCGGTTCGTCGTGGCGTGTCGCGCGGTTGCTCCTCCCCGGCCATCGGCTGAGGGGGCGTGTCAGCGCAGGCCCGTCGAGCGGTTCAGCGCCGCCTGGATCAGGCGGTCGATCAGGTCCGGGTAGCTGACGCCCGTCGCCTGCCACATCTGGGGGTACATCGAGATCGGGGTGAAGCCGGGCATCGTGTTGATCTCGTTGATCACGAAATCGCCCTCCTCGGTGAGGAAGAAGTCCGCGCGGACCAGCCCCTCGCAGGACGCGGCCTCGAAGGCGTCCACCGCGAGCGCCTGGATCTCGGCGGTCTCCGCCTCGGTCAGCGGGGCCGGGACGATGCCAGGGGTCGAGTCGATGTACTTGGCCTCGAAGTCGTAGTACGCGTGCGTGTCGGCCGGCGGGATCTCGGCCGGCACCGAGGCGCGCGGGCCGTCCTCGAACTCCAGGACGCCGACCTCCAACTCACGGCCGCGCAGCGCCGCCTCGACCAGGATCTTCGGGTCGTGGACCTGTGCGGTGGCGATCGCCTCGTCCAGACCGGAGAGGTCGTCGACCTTGGTGATGCCGATCGACGACCCGGCCCGCGCGGGCTTCACGAACAGCGGCCAGCCGTGCTCGCCCGCGAAGTCCACGATCCTGCGGCGGGCGGCGGACTCGTCCTGCTTCCACTCGCGGGGACGGATCACCAGGTACGGGCCGACCTTCAGCCCGAACGAGGTGAACACCCGTTTCATGTACTCCTTGTCCTGGCCGACGGCCGAGGCGAGCACGCCGGAGCCGACGTAGGGGACGCCGGAGAGCTCCAGGAGGCCCTGCAGGGTGCCGTCCTCGCCGTAGGGTCCGTGCAGCATCGGGAAGACGACGTCGACCTCGCCGAGCGCCTTGGGCACGGAGCCCGGCTCGCTGTAGACGACCTCGCGGTTGGCCGGGTCGACGGGGAGCAGCACGCCGCCCTCGGTGGACTCGGCGAGGTCGCCGACCTCGGGCGTACGGCGGTCGCTGATCGCCATGCGTTCGGGTTCGTCGGCCGTGAGCACCCAGCGGCCTTCCCGCGTGATGCCGATCGGCAGGACGTCGTACTTCGTCCGGTCGATGGCGCTCAGCACGGCTCCGGCGGTGACCATGGAGATCCCGTGCTCGGAGCTGCGGCCGCCGAACACGACGGCCACACGGGGCTTGCGAGCGGGCTGCTCAGGGCTTTGGGAGAGGTTCTCGATGCTCATATCGCGATGAGAGTACCCGGTGGTAGGGCCCCGATACAGCGTCCGCCGGGTGCGTTCGCTCAGCGTCGCTCGGGCTTCGCGCTGCGCGACATCAGCTCCTTGAGGGCGACCACCGGCGGCTTGCCCTCGTGCACGATGTCGACCACCGTCTCGGTGATCGGCATCTCCACGCCGTGCCGGCGGGCGAGATCCGCCACGGACTCGCAGGACTTGACGCCCTCGGCGGTCTGCCGGGTGACCGCGATGGTCTCCTCCAGGGTCATGCCCTTGCCGAGGTTGGTGCCGAAGGTGTGGTTGCGGGACAGCGGCGAGGAACAGGTCGCCACCAGGTCGCCGAGGCCGGCGAGGCCGGAGAAGGTCAGCGGGTCGGCGCCGAGCGCGACACCGAGTCGGGTGGTCTCGGCGAGGCCGCGGGTGATGAGCGAGCCCTTGGCGTTGTCACCGAGCCCCATGCCGTCGGCGATGCCGACCGCGAGCCCGATGACGTTCTTGACCGCGCCGCCGAGTTCGCAGCCGATGACGTCGGTGTTGGTGTACGGCCGGAAGTAGGGGGTGTGACAGGCGGCCTGGAGGCGCTCGGCGACCGCCCCGTCGGTGCAGGCGACCACGGCGGCGGCCGGCATCCGGGCCGCGATCTCACGGGCCAGGTTGGGGCCGGTGACCACGGCGATACGGTCCTGGCCGACCTTGGCGACGTCCGCGATGACCTGGCTCATCCGCATGGTGGTGCCGAGTTCGATGCCCTTCATCAGGGACACCAGCGTGGTGCCGCGCGCGAGCAGCGGCGCCCAGTCGGCGAGGTTGGCGCGCATGCTCTGGGAGGGCACCGACAGAACGGTGAAGTCGGCGCCCTTCGCGGCCTCGGCGGGGTCGGTCGTGGCCCGCAGGTTCTCGGGGAGTTCCACGCCGGGCAGGTAGTCGGGGTTGGTGCGGCCGGAGTTGATGGCCTCGGCCACCTCCGCCCGCCGCGCCCACAGGGTGACCTGGCACCCGGCGTCGGCGAGCACCATCCCGAAGGCCGTACCCCATGAACCCGCGCTGAAGACCGCCGCCTTGGCAGGCATGCTCACTTGCCGCTCTCCTCTTCCAGACCGCTCTGCGCACGCGTCCGGCGCCGCTGCTCGATCCGCACCTGGCGTGGATCGTAGGGGGTCTCGGGAGCCTTCTCGCCGCGGATCTCCTCCAGCTGGCGCGTGATCGCCGCCATGATGACCTCGGTCGCCTCCCTGAGGACGTCCTGGGTCATCTCCTTGTCGTAGAAGCGGCTGAGATCGACCGGCGGGCCCGCGAGGACATGGTGTGTCTTGCGCGGCAGCAGGCTGGGCTTCTTCGCGTACGGCGGCAGCAGTTCGTTGGCACCCCACTGGGCGACCGGGATCACCGGGCACTTGGTCTGCAGGGCGACCCTGGCGGCGCCGGTCTTGGCGGCCATCGGCCACTGGTCCGGGTCGCGGGTGATCGTTCCCTCGGGGTAGAAAGCGACGCACTCGCCGCGCTCCACGGCGTCGATCGCGGCCCGGAAGGCGCTGAGGGCGTCGGTGGACTCGCGGTAGACGGGGATCTGACCGGTGCCCCGCATGGCGGCGCCGACGAATCCCTTCTTGAAAAGCCCGCTCTTCGCCAGGAATCGTGGAACACGCCCGGTGTTGTACTGATAGTGCGCGTAGGCGAAGGGGTCGATGTGGGAATTGTGGTTCACCGCGGTGATAAATCCACCCTCTGCCGGAATGTTCTCCATTCCGCGCCAGTCCCGCTTGATCAGGACCACCAGCGGCGGTTTGCAGAGCACTGCAGCGAAGCGGTACCAGAAGCCGATTCTCCGGCGGGGCACGCGCACACCTTCCTCTAGGACTTCTTCCCGGTCCCCGGGACTTCCTCTCCCGGACCGGGGGGCCGGGAGAAGTGTCACCCCGGACCGCCGGTCTGTCGAGGAACACCGTACGCCTCGCTGCCGCGCCTGCCTCGGGGCCCGGGTGACAATGAGGCAACAAGGGAGGGACGGTACGTCGGTGCAGTGGACCTTGGTGATACCCCTCAAGCCCCTGGCGCGAGCCAAGAGCAGGCTCGCGGACACCGCGACGGACGGGCTGCGTCCCGGACTGGCGCTGGCCTTCGCCCAGGACACGGTGGCCGCGGCGCTGGCCTGCCAGGCCGTGAAGGATGTGGCGGTCGTCACGGACGACACGCTGGCCGGACACGAGCTCTCGGCGCTGGGTGCGCACATCGTCCCGGACACGCCGGGAAGCGGCCTGAACGCCGCTCTGCGGCACGGCGCGGCGGTCGTACGCTCGTCGCGTCCGGAAAGCCCGGTGGCCGCCCTGAACGCCGACCTGCCGGCGCTGCGTCCGCTGGAATTGTCCCGGGTGCTCGACGCCGCCGCGGAATTCCCGCGCGCTTTTCTCCCGGACGCGGCGGCTATCGGGACCACCCTGCTGGCCGCGGCCCCCGGCAATGAATTGGCACCCGCATTCGGCCCGGATTCCCGCGCCCGCCACACCGCCTCGGGCGCCGTGGAACTGCGGCCGGCCGGGGTGGAGTCGGTGCGCCAGGACGTGGACACCGGCGCCGACCTGCGCACGGCCCTGGCCCTGGGCGTGGGCCCGCGCACGGCGGCGGTGGCGGCGCGCCTGCTGATCCCGGACCAGTAGGCTGCCGTCATGCAGGCGACCGCATACACGTACGACCCCGAGAGCCGCAGCGGCCAGGTGCTCCTGGACGACGGGACCGCGGTGCCCTTCGACGGCGTCGCGTTCGAGGCGGGCGGGCTGCGACTGCTCCGTCCCGGTCAGCGCGTGCGGATCGAAACCGAGGGGGCCGGAGCCGGCCTCCGGATCACCTTGGTGACGTTGCAGACACTCTGAGGCGGGAGACCAGGGGCGCTGCGAGTCCCCCGGGGCCGAAGGCCGGGAGGGGAACCGCGCGACCGGCCCCCGTCAGGCCGCACCCGGGAACGCGACCCGTGCCGGACACACCGCGGGCCGGACTCCCCCAGGAGTCCGGCCCGTCGCGTGAGTATCCCCGGGACGCCGGTGCCTAGCGCGCAACCGTCTTCTTGGCGGTGGCCTTCCGTGCCGTCGACTTCTTGGCCGGCGCCTTCTTCGCGGTGACCTTCTTGGCCGGCGCCTTCTTCGCGGTCGTCTTCTTGGCCGTGGCCGTGGCCTTCTTCGCGGTCGCCTTCGCCGTGGTCTTCTTGGCGGCAGCCGTCGTCTTCTTGGCCGTCGTCTTCTTCGCGGTGACCTTCTTCGCGGTCACCTTCTTGGCGGTGCTCTTCTTCGCCGCCGCCTTCTTGACCGTCGCCGAAGCGCCGCCGGTCAGGCTGCCCTTGGGCGCCTTCTTGACCGCGACCTCGCCGCCACGCGGGAGCTTCTTCGAGCCGCTCACCAGGTCCTTGAAGCCCTGACCGGCGCGGAAGCGCGGCACGGAGGTCTTCTTGACCCGAACCCGCTCGCCCGTCTGGGGGTTGCGGGCGTAACGCGCCGGGCGGTCCACCTTCTCGAAGGACCCGAAGCCCGTGACCGAGACACGGTCACCCGCGACCACCGCACGGACGACGGCGTCCAGAACCGCGTCGACAGCCTCGGCCGCCTGCTGGCGGCCGCCCATCTTGTCGGCAATCGCTTCTACGAGCTGCGCCTTGTTCACGTCTTCCCCTTCGGAGACATCGCCAGAACGAAAGTGTTCAAGCTTTTTCGCACGTTAGGCAGATATATACCGCAAATCAAACACGAAACGGGCTTATCACCCTTGTGCCGCAACGGACTCGGTCGTCCAGGGCGGTTCAGTCAGCGTTCCTCTTCGGGGAATCGACCCGCGTCGAGGTCCGCGTTGAACCGTTCCAGCCGTCTTGCCGCGTCGGCGATGTCGTGCTTGGCCGCGGCCGTAATGACCAGCAGCTTCCGGGTCAGCGCCATCCGTACGCCCTCCGGGACTTGCAGTGCGCGCACTGTTGTGTGCGCTTCCTTCAGTTGGTCCGCGACCGCCGCATAGAGCTGGAGTTGGCCGTCGTGTTCCATGCACAGATTGTGCCATCTGGGGCGAGTTGTCGCCTGCGCAGGGGGCAACTGCCGCCTCAAATGGCCTTCCGGGCACTTGCGGAAGCCACGGATACAGCACTCACCTACCCCCACAACATCCGTCCTAACGTGGGAAGTTGGCAAGACCTGCGACAACGCGAGCGTCCGTTCGGGTGCAGACATGGCTGTACCCCCAATCGTGGCGATCGGGGGTACAGGCGGGGCGTGGCGGTGGCTGAAACCAGCCGTATTCAGATGTGGTCGATCAGGCCGGAAGCGGGCTCCCGGTCAGCTCTGCAGCGTCCTCGGCTTGTACGACGGCCGCTTGGTCTCGTACGCGGCGATGTCGGCCTCGTTCTGGAGGGTGATGGAGATGTCGTCCAGCCCGTTCAGCAGCCGCCAGCGGGAGTTCTCGTCCAGCTCGAAGGAGGCGGTGATGCCCTCGGCGCGCACCTCACGGGCCTGGAGGTCGACGGTGATCTCGGTCTGCGGGTCGCTCTCGGTGAGCGCCTGGAGCGCGTCCACGGTCTTCTGCTCCAGCACGACCGTGAGCAGGCCGTTCTTCAGCGAGTTACCCCGGAAGATATCCGCGAAGCGGGACGAGATGACGGCCTTGAAGCCGTAGTTCTGCAGCGCCCAGACGGCGTGCTCACGCGAGGAGCCGGTGCCGAAGTCGGGGCCGGCCACCAGGACGGTCGCCCCCTGCCGCTCGGGCCGGTTGAGCACGAACTCGGGATCCTTCCGCCAGGCCTCGAACAGCCCGTCCTCGAAACCGTCCCTGGTGACCTTCTTGAGCCAGTGAGCAGGGATGATCTGGTCGGTGTCGACGTTGGAGCGGCGCAGCGGGACGGCCCGGCCGGTGTGCGTGGTGAATGCTTCCATGGCTGATCAGACTCCAGCGGGCGTACGAACGTCGGCGTCGGACAGGTCGGCGGGCGAGGCCAGGTGGCCCAGGACGGCCGTGGCGGCCGCGACCTGCGGCGACACCAGGTGGGTACGGCCGCCCTTGCCCTGCCGGCCCTCGAAGTTGCGGTTGGAGGTGGACGCGGAGCGCTCACCCGGCGCCAGCTGGTCGGGGTTCATGCCCAGGCACATCGAACAGCCCGCGTGCCGCCATTCGGCGCCAGCCTCCTTGAAGACGACGTCCAGACCCTCGGAGACGGCCTGCAGACCCACCCGCGCGGAGCCCGGGACGACCAGCATCCGTACGCCGTCGGCGACTTTGCGGCCCTCGACGATCGCGGCCGCGGCGCGCAGGTCCTCGATGCGCCCGTTGGTGCAGGAGCCTACGAAGACGGTGTCCACCTTGATGGACCGCAGCGTCTGTCCGGCCTCCAAGCCCATGTACTCCAGGGCCTTTTCGGCGGCGAGGCGCTCCGAAGCGTCTTCGTACGAAGCCGGGTCGGGGACGTCCGCCGAAAGCGGTGCGCCCTGGCCGGGGTTGGTACCCCAGGTGACGAACGGAGAGAGGGCGGCGGCGTCGATGTGCACCTCGGCGTCGAAGACCGCGTCCCCGTCCGTCCGCAGGGTCTTCCAGTACTCGACCGCGGCGTCCCAGTCGGCGCCCTCGGGGGCGTGGGCGCGGCCCTTGATGTACGCGAAGGTGGTCTCGTCGGGGGCGATCATGCCCGCGCGGGCGCCGGCCTCGATCGACATGTTGCAGATGGTCATGCGGGCCTCCATCGAGAGCTTCTCGATGGCGGAGCCGCGGTACTCCAGGATGTAGCCCTGGCCGCCGCCGGTACCGATCTTGGCGATGATGGCCAGGATCAGGTCCTTGGCGGTGACGCCCTCGGGCAGCTCGCCGTCGACCGTGATGGCCATGGTCTTCGGGCGGGCCAGCGGCAGCGTCTGGGTGGCCAGCACGTGCTCCACCTGGGAGGTGCCGATACCGAACGCGAGCGCGCCGAAGGCGCCGTGCGTGGAGGTGTGGGAGTCACCGCACACGACGGTCGTACCGGGCTGGGTCAGACCCAGCTGCGGGCCGACGACGTGCACGACACCCTGCTCGACGTCGCCCAGCGGGTGCAGCCGGACACCGAACTCGGCGCAGTTCTTGCGCAGCGTCTCCAGCTGGACCCTGGAGACGGGGTCCGCGATGGGCTTGTCGATGTCGAGGGTCGGGGTGTTGTGATCCTCGGTCGCGATGGTGAGGTCGAGGCGGCGCACCTGGCGGCCGTTCTGGCGCAGACCGTCGAAGGCCTGCGGGCTGGTCACCTCGTGCAGCAGGTGCAGATCGATGAAGAGGAGGTCGGGCTCGCCCTCGGCGCGCCGGACGACATGGTCGTCCCAGACCTTCTCCGCGAGTGTCCTACCCATCGCTTTCCCTCCGGCCGGCAGACGTGCACCGGCCCAACTAGAGATCTTGAGGTAGCGGCTGCCCGTTCTCCGGGCCCCTGAAGTCGTGGTTCCGGGCTTCCGCCGCCGGGCCCGTTGGTTCGCGGGCCACTGTGTCCATCCAGGGTGGCGCGTTCCACCGAAAATTGAACTTGCGTTTCACAGAGTGAGACGTGAGTATCGTTGCATGGACAACAGTAGCGGCGTCGGCGTTCTGGACAAGGCGGCCCTTGTCCTGAGCGCTCTGGAGTCCGGTCCGGCCACCCTCGCGGGTCTGGTCGGAGCCACCGGACTGGCACGGCCCACGGCCCACCGGCTGGCCGTGGCCCTGGAACACCACCGCATGGTGGCACGCGACATGCAGGGCCGTTTCATTCTCGGGCCGCGACTCGCGGAGCTGGCCGCGGCGGCCGGCGAGGACCGGCTGCTCGCGACGGCGGGCCCGGTGCTCACGCACCTGCGGGACATCACCGGCGAGAGCGCGCAGCTCTATCGACGCCAGGGGGACATGCGGATCTGCGTGGCCGCGGCGGAGCGCCTGTCCGGCCTTCGGGACACGGTCCCGGTCGGCTCGACGCTCACGATGAAGGCGGGGTCCTCGGCGCAGATCCTGATGGCCTGGGAAGAGCCGGAGCGGCTGCACCGGGGCCTGCAGGGCGCCCGTTTCACGGCGACGGCCCTGTCGGGTGTCCGCCGCCGCGGCTGGGCCCAGTCGATCGGCGAGCGCGAGCCGGGGGTCGCTTCGGTGTCGGCGCCGGTACGGGGGCCCTCCAACCGCGTGGTGGCGGCGGTCTCCGTCTCCGGGCCGATCGAGCGCCTGACCCGGCACCCCGGCCGGATGCACGCCCAGGCGGTCATCGACGCGGCGGGCCGCCTCTCCGAGGCCCTGCGCCGAACCGGCTGACACCTCCACCGGGAGAGGCCGGCCTCAACGCCGCGGCAGGTCTTTCCCGACGGGAGTGAAGCCTCCCGTAAGGGCGCTGGGCAGCTCAGCTCCCGGAGCGATGAGCGAACCGGTCCTTCGCGTACCGGCCCCGTCTCTCCACCGGTACGACTCCGCTCGCCGCACCCAGCCCGAAGCGAGGCATGTCGAAGTAGATCGACTCGTAACCACCCTCGGGCGCCACGTACGCCTCGTGCCACAGCCCGACGTGCCCGTGCAGCTTCCCCGCGCGCTCCTTGCGGTTCACGATGCTCCACACCTTGTGGTGGAACAGTTCGGGCGAGCTCGCGTACGCGTACAGCTTCTCCTTGGACTCCCAGTACTGGACGACGTAGTACGTGCGTGGCGAGGCCGTCAGCAGGATGCGTCCCAGCAGGCCCCGGCCGGGGTCCCGTTCGAGCTCGCGCAGCATGCGGAACATCGACAGCCCGACCGGCAGCCACTGGTGGACCGCCCAGAAGTGGTTGACCCGCATGCCGATCAGCACAACCACCGCGTCGCCCTCGTGCGCCGCGGTCGTACGGCCCGGAATCGGTTTCGCGAACATGACGACGCCCCCGGATCCTCATCGGATAGCAGCACTATCCTTCGCTTCGATGCTTGGATAGTGGCACTGACCGAAGAAGGGCGCAAGACATGCGGCTTGCCCGGCTGAGCGAGCGCAGCGGCGTGTCCGCCGCGACGATCAAGTACTACCTGCGCGAAGGCCTGTTGCCGCCGGGCCGCCAGGTCAACGCCACCACCGCCGAGTACGACGAGGAGCACCTGCGGCGCCTGCGGCTGGTGCGGGCGATGATCCAGGTCGGCCGGATCCCCGTGGCCACCGTCCGCGAGGTGCTCGGACACGTCGACGACGACTCGCTGGGCCGCACGATCAGGGTGGGCGCCGCACTGTGGGCGCTGCCGCAGGTGCCCGAGCCGGACGAGGAGGACGAGTTCGTGCGGAGCGCGCACCAGGAGGTCGACGCCCTGCTGGACGTCCTCGGCTGGGAGAACGCCAAACAGCTGACGGCCATCTCCCCCGCGTACCGCCGGCTGGTGGTCGCGGTGGCCGCGTTCCGCCGGCTCGGTTACGACTGGGACGCCGAACTCCTCGTGTCGCACGCCAAGTTGATGCACCAGGCAGCCGTCGCCGACCTGGACTTCCTGGAGACCCACCAGTCGGAGGAGGAGAAGGTGGAGGTCGCGGTGGCCAGCGCGGTCCTGGTGGAGCCGATGCTCCAGGCACTGCACCGGCTGGCCCAGGAGGAGGAGACGGCCCGCCGCTACGGTTTCGAGTGAGCGGGCGGGCGGCATACGGCGGCACGACGAAGGCCCCTCACCGAAATGAGGGGCCTCGTTCTTTCCTTCTGTACCCCCGACCGGATTCGAACCGGCGCTACCGCCTTGAGAGGGCGGCGTGCTAGGCCGCTACACAACGGGGGCATGGATCTTACGTTTCCGCAGATCCGAGCTGGTCTACCTGGACTCGAACCAAGACTAACTGAACCAGAATCAGTCGTGCTGCCAATTACACCATAGACCAATGATGGTTTAGACCAGTTCGTACCCCCGACCGGATTCGAACCGGCGCTACCGCCTTGAGAGGGCGGCGTGCTAGGCCGCTACACAACGGGGGCCCTAGCGATCCTTCGATCACCGTACCCCCGACCGGATTCGAACCGGCGCTACTGCCTTGAGAGGGCAGCGTGCTAGGCCGCTACACAACGGGGGCTTGCGGATTTGATCCGCTCGTGCAGATGAGCTCTGCGAGCTGGCCTACCTGGACTCGAACCAAGACTAACTGAACCAGAATCAGTCGTGCTGCCAATTACACCATAGGCCACCGGAACGCAAGCCCCTGCGGGGATCTTGTTCTAGTTTCGCGTCTCCGGTTCCGGCCTTTCGGCCCGCTCCCCGGCGGCGCAGGAAGAACATTACCTGAAGGTGGACGGGGCTCCAAAACGGGTATCGGCGCGGAGGATCGCGGGCAGTTCGGCGAGGGAGCCGATCCGGTGGCCGCCGGCCGGCGCGTTCCCGGCCCCGTGCCGGTCGAGCCAGACCGACAGCAGTCCGGCGTCCGCGGCACCGCGTCCGTCGATCTCCGGGTGGTCGCCGACGTACGCGACCTGGTGCGGGGCCAGTTCCAGCGCCTCGCAGGCGGCGAGGAAGGCTCCGGCCGCGGGCTTGGAGACGCCCAGTTCGGCGGCGCAGAGGATGGCCTCGAAGCGGTCGTGGACCCCGAGCGTGCGCAGTTTGTGGTCCTGGACGTGAAGGCTGGAGTTGGAGAGCACGGCGTGTCGGTGGCTGGCCGCGAGCGCGTCCAGGGCGGGCAGGACGTCCGGGAAGAGCGTCCAGGCCGTCTCGTAGTGGGCCCGGTAGCGGCGGAACCAGCTGTCGGCCTCCTCGTCGGTCAGCTCCTCGCCCAGGAACACCCGTACCCGGTCCAGGCGCTGCCCCTCGAAGGTGACCTCGCCCGCCGAGAACCGCGCCCACTGCGCGTCGGTGATCTCCCGCCACCGCACCAGTGCCGCTTCCGCCCCCTCCGGGCCCGCGAGCAGTCCCTCCGCCTCCAGATGCGCCCGCATGCCCTCACGGTCGGCGCTCGTGTAGTCGAAGAGAGTGTCGTCCACGTCCCAGACCACGGCCCTGATCGTCATGGCACCGACCGTACTCCGCAACCGCCGGCGGCGGGACCGCGGGCCCGGCCCCGAGCCGGTGCCGGGCGCGCGCCCGCCTCAGGTGCGCGGGAGAGGTCCAACGCCCGTGCAGAAGGCGGGACTTGGCCGTGAGAGCGGGCTTTCGCAGACGCCTGAGGGGCGGCACCCGAAGTCCACGGGTGCCGCCCCTCACCTGCGCCCGCGTGTTACGCGGTCAGCTTGGCCAGCGCCGCGTCGATCCGCGCCAGCGTCTTCTCCTTGCCCAGGATCTCCAGGGACTCGAAGAGCGGCAGGCCGACCGTGCGTCCGGTGACGGCCACCCGGACCGGGGCCTGGGCCTTGCCGAGCTTGAGGCCGTGGGCCTCACCGGCGGCCAGGACGGCCTCCTTCAGGGACTCCGCGGAGGTCCAGTCGGCCGACTCCAGCTTCTCGCGGGCCGTGGCCAGAAGGGCGTCGCTGCCCTCCTTCATCGCCTTCGCCCAGGACGCCTCGTCGCAGACCGGCTCGGGCAGGAAGAGGAAGTCGACGTTGTCGGTGATCTCCGACAGGACCTTCAGGCGGGTCTGGGCGTGCGGGGCGACCGCCTGCCACTGAGCCTCGTCGAAGTCCTCCGGCGCCCAGGGGGCGACCGGGGCCTTCAGCCAGGGGGCGCAGCGTTCCGTGAAGTCCTTCACGTCCAGCATGCGGATGTGGTCGGCGTTGATCGCCTCGCACTTCTTGAGGTCGAAGCGGGCCGGGTTGGGGTTCACGTCGGAGATCTCGAAGGCCGCCACCATCTCCTCGATCGAGAAGATGTCCTGGTCGGCGGAGAACGACCAGCCGAGCAGCGAGAGGTAGTTCAGCAGGCCCTCGGGGAGGAAGCCGCGCTCGCGGTAGAGGTTGAGCGAGGACTCCGGGTCGCGCTTGGAGAGCTTCTTGTTCCCCTCGCCCATGACGTAGGGGAGGTGGCCGAAGGCCGGGACCTGCTGGGCGATGCCGAGCTCGATGAGCGCCTTGTACAGGGCGATCTGGCGCGGGGTGGAGGAGAGCAGGTCCTCGCCGCGCAGGACGTGGGTGATCTCCATCAGGGCGTCGTCGACCGGGTTGACCAGCGTGTACAGCGGGGCGCCGTTCGCGCGGACGATGCCGTAGTCCGGGACGTTCTCCGCGGTGAAGGTCAGCTCGCCGCGGACCAGGTCCGTGAAGGTGATCGTCTCGTCGGGCATCCGGAAGCGGACGATAGGGGTGCGGCCCTGCGCCTTGTACTCCATCACCTGGTCGGCGGTCAGGTCGCGGCAGTGGCCGTCGTAGCCGGACGGCCTGCCGGCCGCGCGGGCGGCCTCACGGCGGGTGTCCAGCTCCTCCTGGGAGCAGTAGCAGTGGTAGGCGTGGCCGGCGTCGAGCAGCTTACGGGCGACGTCGGCGTAGATGTCCATGCGCTGGGACTGGCGGTACGGCGCGTGCGGGCCGCCGACCTCGGGGCCCTCGTCCCAGTCGAAGCCCAGCCAGCGCATCGCGTCGAGCAGCTGGCCGTAGGACTCCTCGGAGTCGCGGGCCGCGTCGGTGTCCTCGATGCGGAAGACCAGCGTGCCCTGGTGGTGCCGGGCGAACGCCCAGTTGAACAGGGCGGTGCGGACCAGGCCCACGTGGGGGTTACCGGTGGGCGAGGGGCAGAAACGGACGCGTACGGGGGAGCCGGGTGCGCTAGCCACGCTTGACAACCTTGTTGGTGAGAGTGCCGATGCCTTCGATGGTGACGGCGACCTCGTCGCCGACGTTGAGGGGGCCGACCCCTGCCGGGGTGCCGGTGAGGATCACGTCGCCGGGGAGCAGCGTCATGGCCTCGGTGATGTTGACGATCAGGTCCGCGATGGAGTGGATCATCTCGCTCGTACGGCCGAGCTGGCGCTGTTCGCCGTCGACGGTGAGCTGGATCGTCAGGTCGGACGCGGTGGCGAGGTCCAGGTCCGTCTCCACCCAGGGGCCGAGCGGGCAGGCGGTGTCGAAGCCCTTGGCCCGGGCCCACTGCTTCTCCCGCCGCTGGACGTCGCGGGCGGTGACGTCGTTGGCGCAGGTGTAGCCGAAGATGACGTCCTGGACGCGCTCGCGCGGGACCTCGCGGCACAGACGGCCGATGACCACGGCCAGTTCCGCCTCGTGGTGGAGGTCCTGGGAGAACGAGGGGTACTGGATCTCGTCGCCGGAGCCGATCACCGAGGTGGACGGCTTGAAGAACGCGAACGGGGCGTCCGGGACCTCGTTGCCCAGTTCCCTGGCGTGCTCCGCGTAGTTGCGGCCGAAGGCGACGACCTTGTTGGGGAGCACCGGCGGGAGCAGCCGCACCTTGTTCAGCGGGACCTTCGTGCCGGAGAGCTCGAAGTCCGTGAACGGAATGCCCTTGATGATGTCGAGGACGAGTTCGTCCTGCTTGTCGCCCTCGACGGCGCCGAAGGCGACGTTCCCGTCGATGGAGAACCTGGCGATGCGCACGGGATCCTTGCGCCCCTCACTGAGCCGGCTGGAGTCTGACACTCCAGGCTAGCGCGGTAGGGGGTGGCCGCCGTGAAGCCAGCCCGGTGACCCGGCGGGCGGGCGATCGGCGGCCGTGCCCGTACCGGCGGCTACTCGGCGGCCGAGGCCGTGACCGGGACGTCCATGAGGACGGTGCGCCGCGGGTTGGCCGTCTGGGCGGGGAGTTCGAGGGAGTGCTCGGGGAATTCCGGGGTCTGCAGTTCCTCGGCGTCCTTGAGGTGGGCGAGGGTGGTGCGCCGGGGGTTGGCTATGTTGCGGAACATCATCGTCGTCTTCACGGTTGTCGTGGACCCCGTCATGTGTCGGTTGGCAGAAACTTCCCTCTTGTAAAGCGCCAGGCTAAACATCGAATTCCCGGCGGAAGCCGCCGAGTAGCCGTGATCCGCGTGTGAGTTTGCTCACGAAGCCGAGCCCAAACCGGGCATTCCCGGCCGACAACTCACCGCAATGAAACGGACATTGCCGCGCCGAACCTGTCATTCCGCTCCTGATCATGGCGACTGGGACACGAGTGAGGCGCCTGCGACTGGCAGGGATACGCCCGTTATGTACGCGATCGACTTCGACGTCTCGTAACGTGTCACTCACACGCTGTCACGGAGGTCACAGCTCGGTCCACGGCCCTTGTTGGAGATCCGGCACTGTGCTGGAATTCCACGGACCGCCGCGGGATCCAGCCGGCGCGCAGGGGCGCAACGCAGCGCCGGGTGGCGGCGAGACAGGGGGAGCCAGCGCCGGTCACACTCACGACCAACAGGGGGCGCGCATTCAGGGCGCTCCCCTCTATCAACGCCGACACCGTGTCTCTCCGTTCAGCGGAGGGGCGCCTGGTCCAGAGGTTGCGACGCTAGTGCAGGGACGTTTCAAGAGGGATGGCAGCGCTTCGGCGGAGCCTGAGGCGCACGGCGGGACCGACCGCGGTTCCTCGCCCCAGCACGCCCAGAACCCGGCCCCGGCCGGCGGTGGCGACGGCGGCGAGCGCTCCGGGCGCCCTGCCGTGTCGGCGTCTTCGACGGCTTCGGGATCTTCGGGCCCCCAGCCGACCGCCGCACCGGCGCCCACGACCAAGCCCGCGGGCCCGTCCGGCCCCGGCTCGCGCATAGCACTGCGCAACTGGCGCATCTCCACGCGCCTGGTGTCGCTGCTCGCGCTCCCCGTGGTGGCGGCGACCTCGCTGGGCGCGGTCCGCATCAACCAGTCACTCGACAGCATTCAGCAGCTCGACAACATCAAGCTGCTGACCGCCATGACCAAGCAGGCCACCGAGCTGGCCTCCCAGCTCCAGGCGGAGCGCGACGAGACGGCCGGCCCGCTGGCGCACGGCACGTCGGTCGACAACATCGCGGTCAAGGGCCTGGAGGCCCAGACCGACCGCGCCCGCGAGAACTTCCTCAACGCCTCCGAGGCCATCGACACCGCGAGCAAGAACGGTCAGCTCCAGGGCGTCCGGGACAGCCTCGTCGGTCTGGCCGGCCAGCTGGACGACCTGGCGAAGATCCGCAAGGACGCGTACCAGCAGAAGGAGAACTCGACCCAGACGGTCGAGGCCTACCACCGGCTGATCACCCAGCTGATCGACCTCTCGCAGGACATGGCGCAGGCCTCCAGCAACCCGGAGATGATCCAGCGCACCCGCGCCCTGGCGGCGTTCTCCACCGCCAAGGAGTACGCGTCGGTGCAGCGAGCGGTCATCGCCGCGGCCCTGCCCGCGAACGACTCGAGCACCGGCGACCTCTCCGAGAACGACCGCCTCTACGGCGAGTCGGCCCAGGAGAGCGAGACCTCCGAACTGACGATCTTCCGGAAGATCTACGCGGGCAACGCCGCCGAGCTGCTCAAGCCGGTCGACGAGAACAACCCGACGATCGAGGCCGCCAACACCTACTCCAAGCGTGCGCTGGGTGCCCAGAACGGTCTGAACGAGCTGGCCAAGCGGTCCTACCGCGACTGGGTGGACGACAGCTCGACCAAGATCGAGCAGATGAAGAAGATCGAGCACACGCTGCTCGAGGACATGGAGCAGAAGGCCCGCGAGCTGCGCTCCTCCTCCGAGCAGGAAGCGATCGTCTCCGGTGCGCTGATCCTGCTCGTCCTCGGTGTGTCGCTGGTCGGCGCCTTCATCGTGGCCCGCTCCATGATCCGCTCGCTGCGCCGCCTCCAGGAGACCGCCACCAAGGTCGCCCAGGACCGGCTGCCCGAGCTGGTCAAGCAGCTCTCCGAGTCCGACCCGCAGGACGTCGACACGTCCGTGGAGTCGGTCGGTGTGCACTCCCGGGACGAGATCGGCCAGGTGGCCGCGGCCTTCGACGACGTGCACCGCGAGGCCGTCCGCCTCGCCGCCGAGCAGGCCCTCCTGCGGGGCAACGTCAACGCGATGTTCACCAACCTCTCGCGCCGCTCCCAGGGCCTTATCCAGCGTCAGCTCTCGCTCATCTCCGAACTGGAGTCCCGCGAGGCCGACCCGGACCAGCTGTCCTCCCTCTTCAAGCTCGACCACCTCGCGACCCGTATGCGCCGGAACGGTGAAAACCTTCTGGTCCTCGCGGGCGAGGAGCCCGGCCGCCGCTGGACCCGCCCGGTCCCGCTGGTCGACGTGCTCCGCGCCGCCGCGTCCGAGGTGGAGCAGTACGAGCGCATCGAACTGGCCGCCGTGCCGACCACCGAAGTGGCCGGCCGCGTGGTCAACGACCTCGTGCACCTGCTCGCAGAGCTGCTGGAGAACGCCACCTCGTTCTCCTCTCCGCAGACCAAGGTCAAGGTCACCGGTCACGCGCTGCCCGACGGCCGCGTCCTGATCGAGATCCACGACACCGGTATCGGTCTCTCCCCGGAGGACCTCGCGGCGATCAACGAGCGGCTCGCCTCGCCGCCCACCGTGGACGTCTCGGTCTCCCGCCGCATGGGTCTGTTCGTGGTCGGCCGGCTGTCCCAGCGGCACGGCATCCGCATCCAGCTGCGTCCCTCCGACTCCGGTGGTACGACCGCGCTGGTCATGCTCCCCGTGGATGTCGCGCAGGGCGGCAAGAAGCCCGCTCCCGGCAAGCCCGGTGCTCCGGGGCAGTCCGGCGGTCCGGCCGCCGCGCAGGCCGCGGCCGGTGCGGCCGCGGCCCGGCGGGGCGGCGGCCAGGGCGGTTCGCTCGGCGCGGGCGCTCCCGCGGCGGCCCTCGGCGGCGGCGGTGCCGGTGCCGGTGCGCGCGGTGGTGCCCTCGGTTCGGGCGGCCCCTCCGGTGGACTGCTCGGCGCCGGTGCGGCTCCTCGCGGCCAGGTCGGCGCGGGCCAGGGTCCTCGGGCCGCGCTGCCCGGCGCGGGCCAGAGCGGCGGCCGTCCCGGTGCGCCGGGCGGCGCCCGCGGCCAGCAGGGTCCGGCGGCTCCCCCGCAGGGCCGGCCGGGCGGCGGTTCCTTCGGCGACCAGGACGCGTTCGGCAACCGGCAGGACGCCTTCGGTGGTCAGGACGCCTTCGGTGGTCAGGACGCCTTCGGCAACCGGGGTCCGGTCCCGCCGCAGCGCTCCGGCTCCCCCTCCGACCAGGGCCGTCAGCCGCAGCTGCCGCCGCGCGGTGGCCCGCGGGCCGAGCTGCCCGGCGGCAACCCGCAGCAGGGCAGGCCCAGCTGGAGCGACGACAACGCCCAGCCGCCGCTCTCCCGTGCCTCGCTGGACACCCCGCGCGGCCACGACGAGCAGGACCCGTCGCAGACCGCGCCGATGCCCCGCATCGACGACCGGCAGGACCTCGGCGCCACCTCGCAGATGCCGGCGATCCCGCAGGGGCCGTCGTCCACCGGAGAGTTCCCGCGCCCGGACTTCAACCTGCCGAGCGGCTCGCAGAACACCGGCTCGTACTCCCGCCCGGGCATGAACGGCCAGCAGGACACCGGCTCGTTCCAACGGCCCGGCACGGCCGGTCCGCAGGACACGGGCTCCTTCCCGCGGCCCAACGTCAACGGCCCGCAGGACTCGGGGCAGTTCGTCCGCTCCGACGTCTTCGGCGGCCAGGGCGGACCGCAGGGCGGTTCCCAGAACACCGGCCAGTTCGCGGCTCCTCAGGGCTACGACAACGGTTCCACCGGCCAGTTCGGCGCACCGCAGGGCTACGACAACGGCTCGACCGGCCAGCACCCGCTGCCCGGCCACCAGAACGGCTACCCGGGCAACGGCCGCCACAACACGGGCCAGTTCGAGCGTCCGGGGACCAACGGCCGCGGTACCGACTTCGGTGCGGCACAGCGTCCGCCGGCCCCGCCGGTCCGCCAGGAGCCCGAGGCCCTGCCGCCGGCCAGCGGTCCCGGTGACGGTCGTACCCCGCTGTACGACACGCTGGAGACCAACTGGTTCCACGGCGGCCAGCAGGAACAGCAGCAGTACCCGCAGCAGAGCAGCGGCCACGGGAACGGCTCGGCGCCGATCCCGCCCGCTCCTGCCCAGCAGCCGCCGGCTCCGGCCGCCGCGGCCCCCCAGCGTCCCGCCCAGGCAGCCTGGCGCACCTCTCCGAACGACGACCTCGTTCGGCAGGCGGAGCGTGTACGGCAGCCGGCGGCGGGCGGTGTCACCACCTCCGGTCTGCCGCGCCGGGTGCCCAGGGCGAACCTCGTCCCGGGCACGGCTCAGCAGCAACAGCACCACACCGGTCCGCAGGTCTCGCGTGCGCCTGACGACGTCCGCGGCCGGCTGACCAATCTCCGTCGGGGTATCGCGCAGGGTCGGCAGGCCGGCGGCCCGCAGACCGGCAGCTTCCCGAGCCCCACTCACCAGCAGGAGCGTTAGTTGAGTCCGATGAGCCAGGCGGCACAGAACCTGAACTGGTTGATCACCAACTTCGTGGACAACACACCAGGTGTGTCCCACACCGTCGTCGTGTCCGCCGACGGACTCCTTCTGGCGATGTCCGAAGGCTTCCCCCGCGACCGAGCCGACCAGCTGGCGGCCGTCGCGTCCGGGCTCACCTCGTTGACGGCCGGGGCGTCCCGGATCTTCGAGGGCGGCGACGTGGCGCAGACGGTCGTGGAGATGGAACGCGGCTTTCTGTTCCTGATGTCCGTCTCGGACGGGTCGTCCCTCGCGGTCCTGGCCCACCCCGAGTGCGACATCGGCCTCGTCGGCTACGAGATGGCGCTCCTGGTCGACCGCGCGGGCGCGGTGCTCACGCCCGACCTGCGTGCCGAACTGCAAGGCAGTCTGCTCCACTGACAGCCCGGATCCAACCCGCCTCACCAAATCACCGTCCGGCCGCCACAATCCCCCCACCGGCCACGTCCGACGGCACGACTGACCGACTTGCTGTCCCGCCCGGAGGAACGATGACCCCGCCCACCGCCTCTCATGATCCGTACGCGGAGCCGTACGGGGACGAGGGCGACCAGCCGCTGGTACGTCCTTACGCGATGACCGGCGGCCGGACCCGGCCGCGCTATCAGCTCGCCATCGAGGCGCTGATCAGCACGACGGCCGACCCGGCAGCGCTCATGGGGCTGCTCCCGGAGCACCAGCGCATCTGCCACCTGTGCCGTGAGGTGAAGTCGGTAGCCGAGGTCTCGGCACTGCTCGCCATGCCGCTCGGTGTGGCCCGGATCCTGGTGGCCGACCTCGCCGAGGCCGGCCTGGTCGCCATCCACCAGCCGGGCGGCGACGAGAACAACGGTGGCGCACCTGACGTGACGCTGCTCGAAAGGGTGCTCAGTGGACTTCGCAAGCTCTGACGGAGGTCGGGCCACCACCTCCGCGAAGATCGTGGTGGCGGGCGGCTTCGGCGTCGGCAAGACCACGTTCGTGGGAGCGGTCTCCGAGATCAACCCGCTGCGCACGGAGGCCGTGATGACGTCCGCCTCGGCGGGCATCGACGACCTGACCCACACCGGGGACAAGACCACCACCACGGTGGCCATGGACTTCGGACGTATCACGCTCGACCAGGACCTGATCCTGTACCTGTTCGGCACGCCCGGCCAGGACCGCTTCTGGTTCATGTGGGACGACCTGGTACGCGGTGCCATCGGCGCCGTCGTCCTGGTGGACACCCGTCGCCTCGCCGACTGCTTCCCCGCGGTCGACTACTTCGAGAACAGCGGTCTGCCGTTCGTCATAGCCCTCAACGGCTTCGACGGGCACCAGCCGTACACGCCCGAAGAGGTGCGCGAGGCGCTGCAGATCGGCCCGGACGCGCCGATCATCACGACGGACGCCCGGCACCGTGCCGATGCCAAGAGTGCGCTGATCACGCTGGTGGAGCACGCCCTCATGGCACGGCTGCGGTAGCACCCAAGTCGTACATGGTGTACGGCAGTTGCCGTACGGAAACCGGAGCCGGCTGTGGCCTTTGACACGGTCGGCTCCGGTGTTCATAACGTTTCGGCAGAGGAATCGGGTGGTATCGCCACGCGTCGCGGTCGCGCGGTACCGCTGCGCTCACAACAGCCCCGTCTTTTGGCGGGGCTCGCTCTTTATGACCGTTTTATCTGGGCCTTACAACACCGCACTCCCCCGCTTTCCACTGTTTGGAAGTGCGCAGGCCCCCATGCTGGAATGCCTGAACTGCCCATTAGTCAAGGACGTACTGAGTAGTGGTCTGAGACACACCGGGCTCTGAGAGACTGCGGCACGACGACAGGTGCCCGCCGCCGAGAGGTTGTTGGTCGAGTGAGGCGAAGCAAGAACGGTCCCGAGCCGTCGGCGCGGGGAAACTTCACCCCGCCGCCGCGTGCTGCGGCGCCCACCCCTGTGCCAGCCGCGGAACCACCACCGGCCGCACCCGCGAAGAGCGGCGGCCGTTTCTCGCCGCGCAACTGGCGAGTGCCGACCAGGCTGAACGCGATTCTGCTCATACCCGTGGTCGTCGGTCTGGTCATGGGCGGCTTCCAGGTGAAGAGCTCCATCGACACCTGGAACGAGGCGCGCGACGCGGAGAACACCGCGCGCCTGGTCCGCGCCTCCCTGACCTACGCCGACGCCCTCTACCAGGAGCGTGACGTCACCGCGGCTCCCCTGCTCAAGGGCCCGCTGCAGAACGCCGCCGACAAGAAGACGGTGTCCGACGCCCGCGCCAACACCGACAAGGCTGCCGCGGCCTTCGACGCGGCCGCGCAGAACATGCCGCGGAAGGCCGGCCTGGAGCGCCGCCTGAAGCTCTTCCGCGAGGCGGAGCCCACCCTCACGAAGCTGCGCGGGTTCGCGTACACCACGAAGCTCACCGGTGTACAGACCGAAGAGGGATACGTCGAGGTCGCCCATCCCCTGATGGAGTTCGCCAACGAGCTCGGCCTGGGCACCGGAAACATCACCTCCTACGGCCGTACCGTCTACGCCATCTCGCTCACCAAGGCGGCCCTGTCGCTGGAGCGCTCCATCGGCATGCACCTGCTGATAAAGCCCGGCCCGGACGCCGGCAACCTGGCCAGCCAGCGGGTCGCCCTCTCCTCGTACGCCTACCTCGAAGGCATCGCCGTCGAGGAGTACCTGGGCGGCGGTACCGAGGCGGACGCGCAGAAGCTGGCCGACCTGCAGACGAAGATCAAGTCCGAAGGCGCGGCCCTGGTCCAGCAGGCCAAGGCCAAGGACCCGAACTACGTGGCCCCGCCGTCCAAGGACAACGCGATGGTCCAGGCGCTGGCGACGCTGCAGGACACCGACACCAGCACCCGCCAGGCACTGGCCTCGCAGGGCGTGACCGCCGAGAACTGGTGGACGGTCAACACCCTCAAGTACCAGGCCTACCGGACGATCGAGTCGGACATGGCCGACAAGGCGGTGAGCGAGGCCTCCGACATCGCCGACAACGCGAAGACGGACGCGTTCATCACCGGTGCCGCGGTCGTGGTCGCCCTGCTCGCCGCGTTCATCCTGGCCGGCATGGTGGCCCGCCAGATGTCCCGCTCCATGCGCCAGCTGCGCAACGCCGCCTTCGGCATCGCCGAGCAGCGCCTGCCGATGCTGGTCGACCAGCTCTCCCGCACCGACCCCGGCCGGGTCGACACCCGGGTGGCGCCGATCCCGATCACCTCGACCGACGAGATCGGCGAAGTCGCCCGCGCCTTCGACCAGGTCCACCGCGAGGCCGTCCGGCTCGCCGCCGAACAGGCCCTGCTGCGGGGCAACATCAACGCGATCTTCACCAACCTCTCGCGCCGCAACCAGTCGCTCATCGAGGGCCAGCTGACCCTGATCACCGACCTGGAGAACAACGAGGCCGACCCGGACCAGCTGGAGAACCTCTTCCGGCTGGACCACCTCGCGACCCGTATGCGCCGCAACGGCGAGAACCTCCTGGTCCTCGCCGGCGAGGAGCCCGGCCGCCGCTGGGACCAGCCGGTCCCGCTGGTCGACGTGCTGCGCGCCGCCTCCTCCGAGGTGGAGCAGTACGAGCGCATCGAGCTCTCCGGCGTCCCGGAGGCCGAGATCCACGGCCGCGCGGTCACCGACCTCGTGCACCTGCTGGCGGAGCTGCTGGAGAACGCCACCACGTTCTCCTCGCCGCAGACGAAGGTCCGCGTCACCGCGACCCGTCTCCCCGACGGCCGTATCATGATCGAGATCCACGACAAGGGCATCGGCCTCACCGCCGAGGACTTCGCGGACATCAACCACAAGCTGGCCAACCCACCGACCGTGGACGCCGCGATCTCCCAGCGCATGGGCCTCTTCGTGGTCGGCCGGCTCTCCGACCGGCACGGCATCCGGGTCCAGCTGCGCCCCTCCGGCGAGCAGGCCGGCACCACCTCACTGGTCATGCTGCCGGATGCCATCACCCACGGTGGCGGTGGCGAACACCAGCTGGACCGCGACGAGTTCACCGTCTCGCAGATCATCCCGGAGCAGCAGTTCCAGGCCGAGAACTTCAGCCAGCAGCCGCAGCTCCAGCCGATGCGCACGGCGGCCGAGCTGGGCTTCGACGACAGCCGTTACGTGGAGGTCCCCGACGACATCCGCGACCTGGACCCCGTCGGCCGCTCGCTGATGCGTGAGGAGCGACGTGCGGCCCTGGAGGCCCAGGCACAGCCCCCGAACGCCGGACAGCTGCCGCAGAACCCCCAGGAGACGGCCGAGATCCCGGCGTACGTCGACGAGTTCGACAGAGGCCGGCAGGGCTACGACAGCAGCGGGACGGGCTTCCAGGAACAGCCCACGGGCTTCGACGCCGGGCAGCAGTACCAGGAACAGTCGCAGGGCGCGTACGACGAGCAGTACTACGCGCCGAACGGCGGCCTGCCGCAGCACGACACGTTCTCGCCGGAGGCCTTCACGACCAACGGCGGTTACCCGGAACCGGCCTATCCGGAACCGGCCCAGGAAGAGCCGTCGGCCGCGCCCGCCGCCACGTCCGAGTCCTTCCAGGGGTTCGGGGAGCAGCCCTACCAGGACGACTGGCCACAGCAGGGGCAGCGGCAGGACGGCTACCAGAACGGTTACCCGGCCCAGTACGCTCCGGAAGCGGAATCAGCGCAGGCCGGTGACGTGGAGGAGCGGAACGGCGTAGGCTTCGACCGCCCGGGAGCGGCCCCAGCCGCCGGCCACCAGCTGACCGACGCCGGACTGCCCCGCCGTGGATCCGGCGGCCCGAACGGCACGGTTCCCGCACAGCAGGCTCCGGCCGCGTCCTCGGCTCCGGCGGCCTCCGCTCCGGCGGCCGGCGGAGACAGCAACTGGCGTTCGGCGAACGACGAACGCTGGCAGCAGGCCTCGGCACTGCGCAAGCCGAAGGCGGGCGGAGTCACCTCCTCCGGCCTGCCGAGGCGGGTTCCCAAGGCCAACCTGGTCGAGGGAGCCGCCGAGAACACCCCTCAGGGAGGCCCACAGGTCTCCCGCGCCCCGGAGGATGTCCGGGGCAGGCTGAGCAACCTGCGCAGGGGCGTCCAGCGCGGGCGCAACGCAGGCAGTGAAACGAACGGCCAGGCCACTAGGAATCAGCACAGTGGTCCTGACAGCACCTACAACCAGGAGCGTTAGTGTGAGCCCGATGAGCCAGGCGGCACAGAACCTGAACTGGTTGATCACCAACTTCGTGGACAACACCCCGGGGGTGTCCCACACGGTGGTGGTCTCCGCCGACGGACTCCTTCTGGCGATGTCCGAAGGCTTCCCCCGCGACCGCGCCGACCAGCTCGCGGCCGTCGCCTCCGGTCTGACGTCTCTGACGGCAGGCGCCTCCCGGATTTTCGAGGGAGGCAGCGTGAATCAGACAGTTGTGGAGATGGAGCGGGGGTTCCTGTTCATCATGTCCATTTCCGATGGGTCCTCCTTGGCCGTTCTGGCCCACCCGGAGGCCGACATCGGTCTGATTGGGTATGAGATGGCCCTTTTGGTGGACCGTGCGGGCACGGTTCTTACCCCGGATCTGCGCCAGGAACTCCAGGGAAGCCTTCTCAACTAACGGCCAGACGGTGCGTTTTGGCGTCCCGGGGCCGTAAGGTTTCGGGACGCGGCTCCATAGGGAACGGTGCCCGGCACGGTCGGAGGAGGAGAGAAAGTGGCAACACCCCCAGGCGGTTCGAATAACGGCAACTGGTCGTACGGTCCTGCGCAGGGCCAGGGCGACGGTTCCGCGAACCGGTACAACTTCCCCTCCACCCCGAGCCACCGGCAGCCGTACGCCCCGCAGGGCCCCGGCCCGTCACCGTACGACCAGCCGCCGGCGCCCCGTATCCAGCCGGTGCAGCCACAGCGCCGTCCCGAGCCGGCGCCGGCCTCGGGGGCGAACAACCCCTTGGTGCGTCCGTACGCCATGACCGGTGGCCGGACCCGCCCGCGGTACCAGCTCGCCATCGAGGCACTGGTGCACACCACCGCGCAGCCGCACCAGATGCAGGGCCAACTGCCCGAGCATCAGCGGATCTGCAACCTCTGCCGGGAGATCAAGTCGGTGGCCGAAGTCTCGGCCCTCCTGTCGATCCCTCTCGGCGTGGCCAGGATCCTCGTCGCCGACTTGGCGGAGGCGGGCCTGGTCGCCATCCATCAGCCCGGCGGCGACGAGAGCGCCGGCGGCCAGCCAGACGTGACACTGCTCGAAAGGGTGCTCAGTGGACTTCGCAAGCTCTAGCGGCGGTCCTTCCCGCTCCACCACTTCCGCGAAGATCGTGGTGGCGGGCGGCTTCGGCGTGGGCAAGACCACGTTCGTCGGTGCCGTCTCGGAGATCAACCCGCTGCGCACAGAGGCCGTGATGACGTCCGCGTCGGCCGGCATCGACGACCTCACCCACACCGGGGACAAGACGACCACCACGGTCGCCATGGACTTCGGACGTATCACGCTCGACCAGGACCTGATCCTGTACCTGTTCGGCACGCCCGGCCAGGACCGCTTCTGGTTCATGTGGGACGACCTGGTACGCGGTGCCATCGGCGCCATCGTCCTGGTGGACACCCGTCGCCTCGCCGACTGCTTCCCCGCGGTCGACTACTTCGAGAACTCGGGTCTGCCGTTCGTCGTCGCCCTCAACGGTTTCGACGGCAGCCAGCCGTACAACCCCGAAGAGGTCCGCGAGGCGCTCCAGATCGGTCCCGATACCCCGATCATCACGACGGACGCCCGGCACCGTGCCGATGCGAAGTCGGCGCTGATCACGCTGGTGGAGCACGCCTTGATGGCTCGCCTGCGGTAGTTCGGCGGCCGGGCCGCCACGGCCGGCAGTACGCCGGCCGCGGGTGGTTCGTGGCCTGTCGCGCAGTTCCTCGCGCCCCCGTCGGGGCGCGGTACGGGCCCCTTCCTCGAAGGGGCCCGAGTTCATTCCCCGCCGTGTCGGCGGTCGTTGGCGCCCACGGAGAAGGGCCCCTCTCGAGTGAGAGGGGCCCTTCTCCTGCGTACCGGCCGGGGCCGGCGGCGCGGCCTAGCCGTGCCAGCTGTGCGGGGCGCGGAAGCCGTTCTCGCGTTCCAGGCGGCGCCAGCCGGCCTTCGCGCGGCCTCGGTGGGTCTGCTCGGTGTCGTCGGCGGTCGGCCGGGCGGCCGCGCGGGCCAGGAGGACCGCCGTTATGGCGGCGACTTCCTCCGGGTCCGCGTTGCCCTTCTCCACGCGAATGTCAGGGAAGTTCATGGCTTCAGTCTCCGTGAGAGAGGTTTCCGCAGGATTACTGCGGGGGGTTGCCGTGCTTACGGGACGGCAGGTCGGCGTGCTTGGTGTGCAGCATCGCCAGCGACCTGGCGAGCACCTCGCGGGTCTCGGCCGGGTCGATGACGTCGTCGACCAGGCCGCGCTCGGCCGCGTAGTAGGGGTGCATGAGCTCGGCCTTGTACTCCTTGACCATCTTCTGCCGCATGGCCTCGGGGTCCTCGGCTGCGGCGATCTGCCGGCGGAAGATCACGTTGGCCGCGCCCTCGGCGCCCATGACCGCGATCTCGTTCGTCGGCCAGGCGTACGTCAGGTCGGCACCGATCGACTGGGAGTCCATGACGATGTAGGCACCTCCGTACGCCTTGCGCAGGATGAGGGAGATCCGGGGCACGGTCGCGTTGCAGTAGGCGTAGAGGAGCTTCGCGCCGTGACGGATGATCCCGCCGTGCTCCTGGTCGACGCCGGGGAGGAAGCCCGGTACGTCCAGGAAGGTGACGATCGGAACATTGAAAGCGTCACACATCTGCACAAAGCGCGCAGCTTTTTCGCTCGCCTCGATGTCCAGGACACCGGCGAGGACCTGCGGCTGGTTGGCGACGATGCCGACCACCTGGCCGTCGATCCGGGCCAGCGCGCAGATGATGTTCCGCGCCCAGCGCTCGTGGACCTCCAGGTACTCGCCGTCGTCGACGATCTCCTCGATGACCTTGGTCATGTCGTACGGCCGGTTGCCGTCGGCCGGGACGAGGTCGAGCAGGACGTCGCTGCGACGGTCGACGGGGTCCGTGGAGTCGGCCCGCGGCGGGTTCTCGCGGTTGTTCTGCGGGAGGAGGGAGAGGAGGTAGCGGACCTCCGCGATGCAGGTCTCCTCGTCGTCGTACGCGAAGTGGCAGACGCCGGAGGTCTCGGCGTGCACGTCGGCGCCGCCGAGGCCGTTCTGGGTGATCTCCTCGCCGGTGACCGCCTTGACGACGTCCGGGCCGGTGATGAACATCTGCGAGGTCTCGCGGACCATGAACACGAAGTCGGTGAGGGCGGGGCTGTAGGCCGCGCCGCCCGCGCACGGGCCGAGCATCACGGAGATCTGCGGGATGACACCGGACGCCTTGGTGTTGCGCTGGAAGATGCCGCCGTAGCCGGCGAGCGCGGAGACGCCCTCCTGGATACGGGCGCCGGCGCCGTCGTTGAGGGAGACCAGCGGGGCGCCGGCCGCGATGGCCATGTCCATGATCTTGTGGATCTTGGTGGCGTGAGCCTCGCCCAGCGCGCCGCCGAAGATCCGGAAGTCATGGGCGTAGACGAAGACCGTACGGCCCTCGACGGTGCCCCAGCCGGTGATGACGCCGTCGGAGTAGGGCTTCTTGGCCTCCAGGCCGAAACCGACCGCGCGGTGCCGGCGCAGCTGCTCGACCTCCTGGAAGGAGTCCGGGTCCAGGAGCAGCTCGATGCGCTCCCGGGCCGTCAGCTTGCCCTTGGCATGCTGCGCCTCGGTCGCCTTCTCGCTGGGTCCCGCCACGGCCACCGCACGGATCTCGTGCAGCTCGGCTACCCGCCCGCGCGCGTCCGTCGGCTCACCGGTGGGCTCACCCGTCGTCTCTTCCAAAACGGTCATGTAGCGACCTTACGAAGGACACCAAGGATTGTGAGACGTCGACTCCGTACAGTCTCCGACGCGTTTTCCTGGAAGCACTGAACAGAACCAGAACCGCATGCAGCCGTTCCAACTGCTCAGGGGGCCGTGGCGTTGTAGGGGTGCCACAAAGGCAGGACCTGAGACACGGCTCACATTCACGGGCGGCCCGTACCACCCCAGGAGTGACGGGCCCCCCGGACGGCGGGCTCCGCCCCCTGCCGCCCCGTCCCCCTCCGAGCCTAACCGCACCCCCGCCACACCCTCACACCACGTGGCGATCCACCCCACATGCCATTACGGTGCGTGATGAGCGCGACACGCGAACCGATGATGTTGAATGTTGTACGGAATAGGGTTACGGTAGGCGTCGTTGAGTTCGTTGAACGTTAAACATCAGCGATCCGTCCCCCTCAAGGAGCACCTCATGGGTATCTTCGGCCGCAAGAACGACGACGCCGCCACCGTCCCCGGCGCCGACACCGCCGCGCTGACCGGCGACTACACGGTCGACCCGGCGCACACCACGCTCGGTTTCGTGGCCCGCCACGCGATGGTCACCAACGTCAAGGGCAGCTTCCAGCAGTTCGAGGGCACGCTGCACCTGGACGGCTCGGACCCGGCGAAGTCCACCGCCTCCCTCGACATCGTGATGGACAGCATCACCACGGGCAGCCCGGACCGCGACGGTCACCTGAAGTCCGCGGACTTCTTCAAGACGGACGAGTTCCCGACGATGACCTTCCGCTCCACCAAGGCGGAGGCGCTCGGCGGCGACGACTACCGCATCACCGGCGACCTGACGATCCTCGGTGTCACCAAGCCGGTCACCATCGATCTGGAGTTCAACGGCGCGGCCAAGGACCCGTTCGGCAACGACCGCGTCGGCTTCGAGGGCAAGGCCGAGATCAAGCGCTCCGACTGGGGCGTGACCTGGAACGCGGCACTGGAGACCGGCGGCGTCCTGGTCTCCGACAAGATCAAGCTGAACTTCGACATCTCCGCGATCAAGAACGCGTGACCCGGCGGCGCGGACCCGCGGTCTCGCCCGCGGCCTCCGCTCCCCTCCGTCCGTAGCGCCCGCCCTCCCCTTTCCCGCACGGAGGCCGGGCGCGCGGTCGTGTCCGTGGCCGGGCCGGCCAGGGCGGCCGCCGGACCGGCGGCCCGGCCCTTCCGGTGCGGGCCGTGACCAGCCCGAGGATCACCTGGTACCCGCCCGCCCCGGGCGTCGAAGGCGCCCGGGCGGCGGCCACCTCCGCGAGACCTGCGGGACGCATGCAGCCGGCATGGGGTCGGCTCCGCCACCCGGCGCACGTCGACCGAGGGCCGGAGGCTGTGAGGCTGTGAGGCTGTGAGGCTGTGAGGCTGTGAGGCTGTGAGGCTGTGAGGCTGTGAGGCTGTCCAGCCTGCGCAGGGGGGCTTCCGCCGCAAGCACGCCGCGTCAAGTGCTGTGCCACGACTGGATCACGGGCCGGGTACTGGCCGGATCGGACCCCTTGTGTGAACACCCACGGCGTTCCCATAATCCAGCAACCGAATTTGACGAGCGCATGCCAGCACATGGGTATTCCTTTACGGCTCACAACCTTCCTTGTTGACATGCACACGTCACCACTCCCCACGGAAGGCACCACGTTGAAGAACCTCCTCAAGGTGCTCAGGAGATGCGCGGTCGCCGGTGCGGCCGTCCTCGCGGTCGTCAGTCTTCAGCCCGTCTCCGCCGCGCAGGCCGCCCCGGCACCCGTGGTCGGCGGGACCCGGGCCACGCAGGGCGAGTTCCCGTTCATGGTCCGGCTCTCCATGGGCTGCGGCGGCGCGCTCTACACCCCACAGATCGTGCTCACCGCCGCCCACTGCGTGAGCCGCACCGGCGCCAACACCAGCATCACGGCCACCGCCGGCGCCGTGGACCTCCAGTCGACCACCGGCCGGGTCCAGGTCAGGTCCACCTACGTCTACCGGGCCCCCGGCTACAACGGCAACGGCAAGGACTGGGCGCTCATCAAGCTCGCCTCGCCCGTCAACCTGACGACGCTGCCCATCGCCACCACCACGACGTACAACACCGGCACCTTCACCATCGCCGGCTGGGGTTCGGCCACCGAGGGCGGCGCCCAGCAGCGCTACCTCCTCAAGGCGACCGTGCCGTTCGTCAGCGACGCCACCTGCCGCTCCTACAGCGGCTACAGCGGCCTGGTGGCGAGCGACGAGATCTGCGCCGGCTACGCGGCGGGCGGCGTCGACACCTGCCAGGGCGACTCCGGCGGCCCCATGTTCCGCAAGGACGACGCCGGCGCGTGGATCCAGGTCGGCATAGTCAGCTGGGGCATCGGCTGCGCCCGGGCCAACGCCCCCGGCGTCTACTCGGAGGTCTCGACCTTCGCCTCCGCCATCGCCGCCGCGGCGGCGACGCTCTGAGTCACGCCCCGCACGCCCCGTGCACCGCGTAGAGCAGCCATGGGTACGGGCCCGGCGCCGCCGTGCGCCGGGCCCGTACCTCCTGCGTTCAGAAACCGCCGCCGAAGTCGCCGCTGTCGCCGCCCCCGCCGCCGAAGTCGCCGCCACCGCCGAAGTCACCGAAGTCCCCGGGGTCGAAGTCCGCGCCCGACAGGTCGCCGCCCTGGTAGCCGCCGGTCTGGAAGTCGCCGTATCCGGTGCCGTAGTCCGCCGCGTAGGCGGGGGCCGACATCCAGCCGCCCAGGGCGGTGCCGATGAGGAGCCCGGGCAGGAGACCTCCGCCGAAGTAGCCGCCCGCCCAGGGGCCGTAGGCCGGGCCCGCCTCCCAGTAGGGGCGGCGGCCGTGGTCGGTGTCGACCTCGCGGATCGCCGGGTCGTGGCCGTCGGCCAGCCGGGTGGCGTCGGCCGCGCAGACCGGGACCTCGCGGGGCGAGCCGCCGGCCGGGGTCCAGGTGGCGTCCGTGACCGACGGACCGTGCCGGGGGTCGAAGAAGCAGGGCGGCCGGCGCTCCGGGAGCGGGCGGCCCTCGCGCCGGGCGGCCAGCTGCGCCAGGGAGAAGCGGCCGTCCTCCAGGGCCTGGGTGACCGCGCGGACGTCCTCCGGTCGCCGGGCGTCCGCCATGTACTGCTTGGCCTGGTCGTAGGCGTTGAGCGCGCGCTCGTAGTCCGCGCGCATGGTGTCGTCGGCGCCCGGCTCGCCCGGCTGGAAGTCGAGCCGGTCCAGCTCCTCGCCGAAGGCGGTGATGTCCTCGTCCACGACCACCCGGAGCCGGTCCAGGGCGGCCCGCTGCTCCTCCTGGTGACGCCGGCGGTTGCGGCGGACCAGGGCGTAGGCGCCCGCCCCGCCGGCCACGACGACCGCGCCGATCGTGATCAGCGCCGCGCCGGAGACGCCGGAGCCGTCCGCACCGCCGCCCCAGGACGCGGGGGCCTTGCCGCCGAGGTTGGCCAGCGCGCGGTCGGTGAAGTCGCGCAGCTGCGTGTTCGCGCTCTCGCCCTGGACGCTGGTGACCAGGTTCTGCACGGCCGTCCGGGGCAGCACCGAGGAGTCGGCGCGGGCGTCGAAGCGGTCACCGAGCCGGACCGCGTACAGGCCCGTGACGCCGGTGGCGGTGCGCAGGTCCGTGAACAGGTCCTTGGTGGGGTAGCCGGCCGGCAGGACGGCGATGAACAGGGGTTTGTCCGCGTCCTTGATCTGCCGGGCCAGGGTGTCGGCCTCGGCCGTGGAGAGCTGGGCGGCGGCCGCCGGGTCGACGTACACCGGGCTCTTGCGGAGGGCGGCGGCGATCGTCGAGACACCGGTGACCGCCGTGGCCTGCGGGGCGAACGCCGTGAGGGCGATCACCAGCAGGGCCAGCAGCAGGCCTGGGAGGCCTCGGGTTCGGGTCCGCAGCACGGCCTTCATGTTTCGCAATTTACCCGAAGCCTCCCATAACCAGTCATTTCTTATGCTGCTTCGTACGCCTCCCTCAGCTTCTCCACCGCCGCCGCGTACCTGCCGGTCAGCAGCAGGTGGTCGGCGTCGGCGAAGGGCTTCGAGACCGCCGCCGTGATCGACTGCCCGATCTCGGCCTGCACCAGCAGCCGCGCCTTGGTGACCAGCTTCCGGCCGGCTGCGTCCGCGCCCGTCCGTTCCGCGGCCTTCGCCGCGACGCCGAGCGACCGCAGGGTGGCCTCGCCGCCCTTCGACGGCTTGGTCAGGGTCGTCAGGCCCCAGCCGTAGGGGTACTGCGGGTCGTACGTGGCGTCGCCGACGTTGATCGGCAGCTGGGCCTCGGACTTCGGCCAGGTGACCGGCAGCTGGCCGGTGAACGCCTTCTTCCCGTAGAGCACGTCGGCCACGCCGTCGCCCTCGGTGCCCGGCAGCCAGGACGCCACCAGGGCGTCGATCTCGCCGAGCCGGTCGCCGATCAGCTGCGGGCGCCCGGAGACGATCAGCACCGCGCACTTCATGGCCGCGCACACCTTGTCCACGGCGGCCTGATCCGCCGGGGTCAGGGCCAGGTCGTTGCCGTTGCCGACGTCCCCGACGCCCTCGGCGTAGGGGGTCTCGCCGACGACGACCACACCGACGTCGTAGCCGCTGGTCGGTGCCGAGGCGTCCTTGGAGTAGGTGACGTCTCCCCCCGCGTTCCTCATGCCCTGGAGGACGGTCGTGCCCGTGGTGTGGGTACCGGACTGGCCCTGCCAGGTGATGGTCCAGCCGCCGGTCTGGTTGCCCAGGTCGTCGGCGTTGGACCCGGCGACGTACACCCTCTGCGACTTCCTCAGGGGCAGGACCCCGCCGGAGTTCTTCAGCAGGACCTGCGACTCGGCGGCCGCCTGCCGCGCCACCGCCCGGTGCTTGGCGGAGCCGATCTTGGAGGCGCCGCTGGTGTCGGCGTACGGGTGCTCGAACAGCCCCAGCTTGACCTTCTGGGTGAGGATCCGGGAGACGGCGTCGTCGATCCGCTTCACGCTGACCCGGCCGGCGTTCACCTCGTCGGTCAGGGTCCTGGTGAAGTCCTGGTAGCTGTAGGGGACCATCATCATGTCGACGCCCGCGTTGACGGCCGTGCCGACATGGGCCGGATAGTCGCCGGGGAGCTGGTCGATGGCGTTCCAGTCGCTGATCACGAAGCCGTCGAAGCCCATCCGGCCCTTGAGCACACCGTTGATCATGTCGGCGCGGGCGTGCATCTTCACCGGACCGAGGCCGTCGCCCGCGATGTCGAGCGAGGAGTACGACGGCATGACCGTGCCGATGCCGCGGTCGACCGCGGTCTGGTACGGCGCGAGGTGGACGGCCTCCAACTGCTGCCGGGTGACCTTGGTGACGCCCTGGTCGATCGTGTACGAACCGGTCGTGGAGGAGCCGTACTCGGTGCCGCCGTCGCCGACGAAGTGCTTCGCGGTGGCCAGGACCTTGTCGTCGTCCTTGAGGTCCCGTCCGTCCGCACGCCCCTGGAGGCCCTGGATCATGGTCTCCATGGACTTCACCAGGGCGGGGTCCTCACCGAAGGACTCGTAGGAGCGGCCCCAGCGCTCGTCGCGGGTGACACAGAGGCAGGGGGCGAAGTCCCACGGGACGCCGGTGGCACGGACCTCCGCGGCGGTCACCGCGCCGGTGTCCTCGGCGAGGGCGGCATCGCGGGTCGCGCCGATGCCGATGTTGTGCGGCATGATCGTGGCGCCGGCCAGGTTGTTGTGACCGTGCACCGCGTCCACGCCGTAGATCAGCGGGATCTGGAACCTGGTCGCCTGCGCGCGCAGCTGGAAGCCGTCGATCATCTTCGCCCAGGCCTCGGCGGTGTTGGGCGTGGGGGTCGAGCCGCCGCCGGAGAGCAGCGAGCCGAGGTCGTAGGCGGCGACGTCACCGCCGGTGCCCACCGCGCCGCGCTCGGCCTGGGTCATCTGGCCGACCTTCTCGGCCAGGGACATCCGGGAGAGCAGGTCGGCGACCCGCTTCTTCACGGGCAACTTGCTGTCCAGATAGGGGAGTCCGTGTGCGTCGACGACGACCTGCGGGGTCTCGGCGGGGGCCTTGGCGCCGGTGACGGTGAGCTTCAGCGGGATGGTCTCGGCCGATTCGGCGGACCGGTCGTCCAGTGTGCGCACCCTGACGGTCTGCGTGGCGCCGGAGACCGTGCCGGCCGGGAAGGTGAGGGTGCCGGAGACCGGGGAGTAGTCCTTGCCGGAGGTGGCGGTGCCACCGGCTGTCTCGTAGGAGACCGTGACCGGCTCGTCCAGCGGGGCGGAGCCGGTGGTGCCCACGGAGACCTTCACCGTGGCCGTGCGGCCCTCCCGCACCGGGTAGACGGCCGCGTCCGTGGAGACGGAGGCGCGCAGGGACTGGTCGGCCTTGCCGTACAACTCCACGTCGTCCATGGCGAAGTGACCCTGGAGCCCGACCGGGAGGGTGAGCGCGTAGCCCCACATCCGGTCCAGGCCGAGGACGTGGTCGATGCCGCCGACGGGCTGGTAGTCCGTGCGGTAGACGAAGTCGGTGAAGGGGATCTCGATCTGCTTCCAGCCGGTGAAGTCGTCGGTGAAGGACGTCGTCCACAGCTCGGAGGCCTCGCCGTCGGCGCCGCCGTCCTTGATCTCGAACGCGATCTTCTTGCCGTTGTCCTGGCCGTCCCACCAGAAGCGGATGCCCTTGTGGGCGGACCAGTCGTGGGCGGGTTCGGTGGCGGCGAAGTCATGGGTGAAGCCGCCGTACCCGCTGATGCCGTAGGTCCCGGAGAGCACCTTGGCACCCTCGGGGGCGTCGGCCCGGTCGGCGAGCTGGAGGGCGGGCGGGTCGTCGCTGTCGCCTCCCCAGGTGAAGATGCCCTCGGCGGGCTGGGAGGCGAAGGGGACCTCGCCCTCGAAGCGGTCGACGGGAGTGGGTGCGGGGTCGTCGGCGGCGCGGGCCGCCGACAGGGGCATCAGGGCTGCGAGTAGGGCGGTGGACACGAGCAGGGCGGCTCTTGGCATAGACCTTCCCTCGACTCTCTGGTTCACTCGGGGCTCTCACAGTTCACTCATGGCTTAGATCACGACGTGAGTTAACTAACGGCTCGCACCCCCGTCAAGACGTCCCGTCAGGAAGGGCGATGTGTCCATGAGAACCACCCCCCACACGGTCCGGCTGCTCTTGGCCGGACTGCTCACCGTGGCCGGCCTCAGCGCGGTCGTGCCGTCCGCGCACGCGGCCGGTGAGCAGGTCACGGCGTACCTCACCACCACCGACGACTCCGGCGGCCGCCACGTCACCCGCGGTCTCCAGGCGCAGACGCCGTTCGCGTTCCAGTCCGGGAGCGGCGGCAGCGGCGAGAACATCACCGTCGACGAGAACACCCGCTACCAGACCTTCACCGGTGGCGGCGCGTCCTTCACCGACACCGCGGCCTGGCTGATGAACAGCAGCGGG
This sequence comes from Streptomyces sp. NPDC059224, assembly GCF_042754285.1. Taxonomy (NCBI): domain Bacteria; kingdom Bacillati; phylum Actinomycetota; class Actinomycetes; order Kitasatosporales; family Streptomycetaceae; genus Streptomyces; species Streptomyces sp. NPDC059224. The sequence goes on along the minus strand of NZ_JBHZAN010000024.1, from coordinate 22,615 downwards.
GCGCTGTCCCCGGCCACCCGGGACGCCACCATGAAGAAGCTGTTCTCCCCCACGGACGGGATCGGGCTGTCGTTCCTGCGCAATCCGATGGGCGCCTCGGACCTGGCACGGTACGGGTACACGTACGACGACATACCCGCCGGGCAGACCGACCCGAACCTCAACAGCTTCTCCCTCTCCCACGACCTCGCGGACGTCGTCCCGCTCACCAAGCAGGCGCTCCAGCTGAACCCCTCTCTGACTGTCATGGCCTCGCCATGGACGGCGCCGGCCTGGATGAAGGACAGCGGCTCGCTCAACGGGGGCTGGCTGAAGTCGGAGGACTACGGGGCCTACGCCTCGTACTTCGTGAAGTACCTCCAGGCCTACCAGGCGCAGGGCGTGAAGGTCTCCTACGTCACCCCGCAGAACGAGCCGACCTGTTGCTCCGGCTATCCGTCGATGAGCTGGAACGCCTCGGGCCTGCAGTACTTCCTGGGGAGCGAGCTGCTGCCGAAGCTCCAGGCCGCCGGGCTCTCCACCAAGGTCCTGGCGCACGACTGGAACTGGGACGTGTACGACTCCTACGCGGCCGCGAGCGTCGACGACGCGGCGATCCGCAACCACCCGAACTTCGGCGGGATCGCCTGGCACGGGTACGGCGGCGACATCAACAAGCAGACCACCGTGCACAACCAGTACCCGGACCTCGACGCCTTCGGCACCGAGCACTCCGGCGGCACCTGGATCGCCAACCAGCAGCGCGAGGACATGAACAACATCATCGACTACACCCGCAACTGGGCGAAGTCGGTGACCAAGTGGTCGCTGGCCGTGGACCAGAACATGGGCCCGCACAACGGCGGCTGCGGCACCTGCACCGGGCTGATCACCGTGCACAACGGGGACGGCGCGAGCGGGACCGTCGACTACACGGTCGAGTACTACACGATGGGACACCTGACCAAGTTCGTCCGGCCGGGCGCGCAGCGGATCGCCTCCACCGCGTCCACCGCCGTGCCGAACGTGGCCTGGCGCAACCCGGACGGCTCCAAGGCGCTGATCGCCTACAACGACGCCTCCGCGGCCAAGACCGTCACCGTCAACTGGGGTGGCCAGCACGCCACCTACTCGCTGCCCGGCAAGACCTCGGCGACCTTCACCTGGTCCGGCACCCAGTCGGGCGGCGGCGGCCAGAGCGGCGCCTTCGTGGGGCTCGCGAGCAAGTGCCTGGACGTGGCAGGCGGTTCGAGCGCCAACGGCACGGCCGTGCAGCTCTACGACTGCAACGGCTCCACCGCCCAGCAGTGGACCGTGCAGTCCGACGGCTCGGTCCGCGCGCTCGGCAAGTGCCTCGACGTGACCTCGGCCTCCACGGCGAACGGCGCGAAGGTGCAGTTGTACGACTGCAACGGCACCGGCGCGCAGCAGTGGTCGTACAACGCCGCCACGGGTGACGTGGTGAACGCGGCGGCCGACAAGTGCCTGGATGTCACGGACAACTCGTCCGCGAACGGGGCCCGCGCCCAGATCTGGACGTGCACGGGCGCCGCGAACCAGAAGTGGCGCCTGCAATAGAGGTACGGCCGGTAGGGCGGTGCCGCGGAACGAGCCGGGGGCTGTGAGCCCAGCCCCCGGCTTTCCCGCTGCCGCCGCTACTCCGCCGGCTCCACGCCCGCCCGCAGCAGACCGTAGGTGTACGCGTCCTCCAGGGCCTGCCAGGAGGCGGCGATGACGTTCTCCGCGACGCCCACCGTCGACCACTCACCGGTGCCGTCGGACGTGGAGATCAGGACCCGGGTCGTGGACTGGGTGCCGTGCTTGCCCTCCAGGATGCGGACCTTGTAGTCGACCAGGTCGAGCTTGGCCAGCTGGGGGTAGATCTTTTCGAGGCCGACGCGCAGCGCCCGGTCCAGGGCGTTGACCGGTCCGTTGCCCTCCGCAGTGGCGACGATCCGCTCGCTCTTGGCCCAGAGCTTGACCGTGGCCTCGTTGGCGTGGGTGCCGTCGGGGCGGTCCTCGACGATGGCCCGCCAGGACTCGACGCGGAAGTAGCTGCGCCGCCTGCCCTCCACCTCGGCACGCAGCAGGAGTTCGAAGGAGGCGTCGGCGGCCTCGAAGGTGTAGCCCTTGAGCTCGTACTCCTTCACCCGCTCCACCACCCGGCCGACCAGTTCGCGGTCGCCCCCGAGGTCGATGCCGAGTTCCTTGCCCTTGAGCTCGACGGAGGCGCGGCCCGCCATGTCGGAGACCAGCATGCGCATGGTGTTGCCGACCCGTTCGGGGTCGATGTGCTGGTACAGGTCCGGGTCGACCTTGATCGCGGAGGCGTGCAGGCCGGCCTTGTGCGCGAAGGCCGAGACACCGACGTAGGGCTGGTGGGTGGAGGGCGTGAGGTTGACGACCTCGGCGATCGCGTGGGAGATGCGGGTCATCTCGCGCAGCCGGCCGTCGGGGAGGACCTTCTGGCCGTACTTCAGCTCCAGGGCGGCGACCACCGGGAAGAGGTTGGCGTTGCCGACGCGCTCGCCGTAGCCGTTGGCCGTGCACTGGACGTGGGTGGCGCCGGCGTCGACGGCGGCGAGGGTGTTGGCGACCGCGCAGCCGGTGTCGTCCTGGGCGTGGATGCCGAGCCGGGCGCCGGTGTCGGCCAGGACGGTGGAGACCACGGCGTTGACCTGGGCGGGGAGCATGCCGCCGTTGGTGTCGCAGAGGATGACCACGTCGGCACCCGCCTCGGAGGCGGCCCGCACGACCGCCTTCGCGTACTCGGGGTCGGCGCGGTAGCCGTCGAAGAAGTGCTCGCAGTCGACGAAGACCCGGCGGCCCTGGTCCTTCAGGAAGGACACCGTGTCGCGGACCATCTCCAGGTTCTCGTCCAGGGTGGTGCGCAGCGCCAGTTCGACATGGCGGTCGTGCGACTTGGCGACCAGGGTGATCACCGGGGCTCCGGACTCCAGCAATGCCCTGACCTGGGGGTCCTCCGACGCCTTGGCGTTCGCCCGGCGGGTGGCGCCGAAGGCGACCAGTTGGGCGTGCTTGAAGTCGATCTCCTGCCGGGCGCGGGCGAAGAACTCGGTGTCCCGGGGGTTGGCGCCCGGCCAGCCGCCCTCGATGAAGCCCACGCCGAAGTCGTCCAGGTGCCGTGCGATGGCCAGCTTGTCCGCGACGGTGAGGTTGATGCCCTCGCGCTGCGCACCGTCGCGCAGCGTGGTGTCGAAGACGTGGAACGAGTCGTCCAGCTCGCCGGTTGCCGTCTCGGTCATGGTCTCTAGGCTCCTGATGTCGAATCTCGGTCGTACCGGAATGACCGGCTCCACCGTCCCTCCATGGTCCCTCGCGCTGGCCTTCCGGCTGAAGGTGGGCCGGAAAACGAAAAAACCCCTCGCGGGTGCGAGAGGTCTGCGCGCGGGTCGAGGACGACGATGGCCACCCGTACCTGGTCGTACGTGGTGGTCACTGCGGACCGGCGCGCCTGCTGCCAATAATCATGGCGAACGAGAGCACGGGGGAAGTCTGGCACAACCCCGCCCCGGGCTCACCGACCGTCTCAGGATGCGGTCGTCACGGTGGATGGCTCCCGGGACCTCATCCGGGCCAGATCCAGGTCCTTCGTCTCCCGCATGGTGACGTACACCACCAGGGATACGGCGGCACAGCCCGCCACGTACCAGAAGAAGCCGGACTCGATCCCGGCGTTCTTGAACCACAGGGCGACGTACTCCGCCGTTCCGCCGAACAGGGCGTTGGCGAGGGCGTAGGGCAGGGCCACGCCCAGGGCACGGACACCGGTCGGGAAGAGCTCGGCCTTCACGCAGGCGTTGATCGAGGTGTAGCCGGTGACCACGACGAGGGCGAGGAGGGAGAGGCCGAGGGCGGGCCAGTATCCGTTCGCGTGTTTGAGGAGGGACAGGACCGGCACGGTGAGGACGGTGGAACCGACCGCGAAGGTGATCAGCAGCGGGCGGCGGCCGATGCGGTCGGAGAGGGCGCCGGCGAGCGGCTGGAGGCAGGCGAAGACGGTCAGCGCGGTGAAGGAGACCAGGGTCGCGGTCTCCTTGGACAGGCCCGCGGAGTTGGAGAGGTACTTCGTGAGGTAGGTCGTGTACGTGTAGTAGGCGACCGTGCCGCCCATGGTCAGCGCGACGACCAGGAACGCCTCCCGCCGGTGCTGCCACAGCGCGCGCAGGGTGCCGCGCTCGGCGGTGTCCGAGGCGTCCTGCGCGTAGACCTCGGTCTCCAGCATGGTCCGGCGCAGATAGAAGACCACGGCGGCACCGAGCGCGCCGACGACGAAGGGGATGCGCCAGCCGTAGTCGTGCAGCGCCGCGTCGGACAGGGTGTGCTGAAGGATGATCAGCAGGCCGAGGCCGGCGATCTGGCCGAGAGTCATCGACACGTACTGGAAGCTGGAGGCGAAGCCGCGCCGGCGCGGGTCGGCGGCCTCGGTGAGGTAGGTGGCGCTGGCCGCGTACTCACCGCCCACCGAAAGGCCCTGCAGCAGGCGGGCGACGAGCAGGACGAAGGCTCCGCCGTAGCCGGCCACGCCGTAGGTCGGGGCGACGGCGATCAGCAGCGCGGACACCGACATGAGGGTGACGGTGAGGGTCAGAGCGGCCTTACGGCCGCTGCGGTCGCCGACCCGGCCGAGGAGCCACCCGCCCACCGGGCGCATGAAGAACCCGACGGCGAAGATGCCGGCGGTGTTCATCAGCTGAGCGGTGGGATCGCCGCTGGGAAAGAACGCCCCCGCGAAGTACGTGGCGAAGCTCGCGTACACGAACCAGTCGAACCACTCGACCATGTTGCCCGCCGAACCGACCCAGATCTTCTTCCAGTGATGTCGTCCCATGGGCCCTACCTGCCCGGGACGGCGGGATGTCACCTGTCCGCGAGGAGATCCGCGTCCAGGAACTCGCGCACATGGCCGAGAACCTGCGCCCGGTCCGTGCCGCGCAGGCCGATCGCCACGTGGATGGAGAAGCCGTCGAGCAGGGAACGCAGCCGTGCGGCGAACCGGTCGGGATCCACGCGCCGGAACTCGCCGCGTGAGATGCCCTCCGCGAGCAGCGCCACCAGGTCGCGGTGCCAGGCGCCCTCGATGGCGGCCTGGCGGTCGCGGGCCGCCTCGTCGGCGTTCTGCGAGCGGTTCCAGACCTCCAGCCAGAGCGTCCAGTGCGGGTCACGGTGACCGACGGGCACGTACAGGTCGACGTAGGCGTCCAGGCGCTCGCCGGCGGTGCCGCGGCCGGTGAGCAGCCGGCCGCGCTCGGCGCCCAGCCGGCCCTCGCTCCACTCCAGGGTCTGCAGCAGCAGTTCGTCCTTGGAGCGGAAGTAGTAGAGGAGATGGCCGCTGCTCATGCCGACCTGGTGGCCGAGCGCCGCCATGGTGAGCTTCTCCAGACCGCGATCGGCGATCATGTCCATGGCCGCGGCGAGTACGTCCTCGCGGGGCGGGGCCTGTCTGCGCCCACCGGCCATGTGCTGCTCCTCGTCGTACTAGATCCTCGGCTGCTGCTGGGTGATGCAGTGGATGCCGCCACCGCCGGAGAAGATCGTACGGGCGTCCACCAGGGTGACCGTCCGCTCGGGGAAGAGCCGGCGGAAGATCCCGGCGGCCACCTCGTCGCCCGGGTCGTCGAAGCCGCAGAGCACGACCCCGCCGTTGCAGAGGTAGTGGTTGATGTAGGAGTAGTCGGCCCAGTGGCCGTCGGCCTCCAGGACGGTCGGGGCCGGGACCTCGACGACCTCCAGTGCCCGGCCGCGCGCGTCGGTCTGGGACCTGAGCAGGCCGATGACCTCCCGGGTCACCTCGTGGTCGGGGTGCGCCGGGTCCGGCTGGTGGTGGGCGACGACCACACCCGGGCGGGCGAAGGCGGCGACGATGTCGACGTGCCCGAGGGTGCCGAAGCCGTAGGGGGGGTAGTCGCCGGTGAGACCGCGGGGCAGCCATACGGCCTTGCGGGTGCCGAGCATCGCGTGGATCTCCGCCTCGACCTCCTCCCGGGTCCGGTCCGGGTTCCGCTCGGGGCCCAGCTGCACGGTCTCGGTCAGCAGCACGGTGCCCTCTCCGTCGACGTGGATCGCACCGCCCTCGTTCACCAGCTTCGAGGCGTACGTCTTGGCGCCCGCGAGGTCCGAGACGTACGCGGCGATCTTCGCGTCGTGCTCCCAGCGGGCCCAGTGCTGGGCTCCCCAGCCGTTGAACGTCCAGTCCACGGCGGCCAGTTCACGCCCGTTGCTGAGGAACGTGGGCCCGATGTCCCGCATCCAGGCGTCGTCCAGCTCGCGCTCCACGGTGTCGACGCCCGGGCCGAGCAGGGTCTGGGCGTCCGCCGACTGGCCCGGGCCGCACACCACCGTCACCGGTTCGAAGCGCAGGATCGCGCGGGCCACCGAGGCCCAGGCCATCCGGGAGGCGCGCAGGTCGTCCGGGTCGTCGAAGGTGGGGTTGGGGCCCGGCCACGCCATCCAGGTGCGCTCGTGCGGGGTCCACTCGGCGGGCATCCGGAAGCCGTCGGAGGCGGGAGTGCTCATGCGCGGGTCCATGTGGGGGTCCTTCACAGGCTGTGGCATCTAGAGGAAGTAGAGGCGGTTGAGGGAGACGGAGTCGGCAGGCTCCGAGCGCAGCGGCTCGCCGTCGAGGGTGACCAGCCCGGTGCGCTGGTCCACGTCGACCGCTCCGGTACGGGAGTTGCGCCACAGGTCGGCGGGGCCGATGCCACGGGTGCCGCGGACCGCGACCCGGCGGCGCCGGGTGGGCATCGTGTCGTTGCCCTGGTCGAGGGCCGCCTGGGCGACGAAGGCCACCGAGATCTCCGCGGGGGTCGCTCCGTGGGCCCCGAACTGCGGTCCCAGGACGAGGGGTTCGCAGGTGTCGGTGGCCGCGTTCGGGTCGCCGGTCACGCCGTACGCCGGGAAGCCGGACTTGAGGACCAGCTGCGGCTTGGCCCCGAAGTACTCGGGCGACCACAGGACGATGTCGGCCAGCTTGCCGACCTCGATGGAGCCGACCTCGTGCGCGAGGCCGTGGGCGATCGCCGGGTTGATGGTCAGCTTGGCCATGTACCGCAGCACGCGCTCGTTGTCGTGGCCGTCGTCGGGCGCGCCCAGCTCGGCCTTCATCTTGCCGGCCATGGCGAAGGTGCGGCGGACGGTCTCCCCGGCCCGGCCCATGCCCTGCGCGTCGGACGAGGTGATGCCGATCGCGCCCAGGTCGTGCAGCACGTCCTCGGCGCCCATGGTCCCGGCGCGGATGCGGTCGCGGGCCATGGCGGCGTCGCCGGGCAGGTCGGTCTTCAGGTCGTGGACGGAGACGATCATCCCGTAGTGCTCGGCGACCGCGTCCCGGCCGAAGGGCAGGGTGGGGTTGGTGGAGGAGCCGATGACGTGGGGGACACCGGCCATCTTCAGGACGTTGGGCACGTGTCCGCCGCCGCAGCCCTCGATGTGGAAGGCGTGGATGGTGCGGCCCTCCAGCACCCTGAGGGTGTCCTCCACCGACAGGCACTCGTTCAGTCCGTCGCTGTGCAGGGCCACCTGGACGTCGTGTTCCTCGGCGACGCGCAGGGCCGTGTCCAGCGCCCGGGTGTGGGCGCCCATGTCCTCGTGCACCTTGAAGCCGGAGGCGCCGCCCTCGGCCAGCGCCTCGACCAGCGGGGCCGCGTGCGAGGACGAACCCCGCCCGAGGAAGCCGATGTTGACCGGCCAGGCGTCGAAGGCGCCGAACGCGTGCTTCAGCGCCCAGGGCGAGTTGACGCCGACGCCCCACACCGGGCCGAACTCCTGCCCGATGATCGTGGTCACGCCGGAGGCCAGCGAGGCCTCCATGATGCGCGGCGACAACAGGTGCACGTGGGTGTCGACGGCCCCGGCGGTGGCGATCAGGCCCTCGCCGGAGACGATCGAGGTGCCGGTGCCGACCACGACGTCGACGCCGTCGAGGGTGTCGGGGTTCCCGGCCCGTCCGATCGCGCGGATCCGCCCCTCGCGGATGCCGATGGACACCTTCCGGATGCCCTGCACGGCGTCGATGACGACGACGTTGCTGATGACGACGTCGCAGGTCTCGCGGACCGCGGCGGCCTTCAGGTGCAGTCCGTCGCGGGCGGTCTTGCCGAAGCCGGCCAGGAACTCGTCGCCGTGGCGCTGGGAGTCGTCCTCCACGCGGATCACCAGCCCCGAGTCCCCGAGGCGGATCCGGTCGCCGGCACGGGGGCCGTGGGTGGCCGCGTACTCGTACGGCGTGAGGCGGCGGGCCTCGGCCGGGTGGCCTCCGGGACGGCTCATCGGCCTGCCTCCTCGTCGCGGATGCCGTGAACGGCGCCGGTACCCAGGTAGCCGCAGGCGGCCGCGCGGCGCAGCGCCTCCTCGCGGGCGCCGGGCGCGTCCAGCGGCCCGTCGACCAGCCCGGCGAAGCCGATGGCGACGCGGGCGCCGCCGATCGGCACCAGGCCGACCTCCAGCGACTCCCCCGGCCCGAAGCGGACGGAGGACCCGGCGGGTACGGCGAGCCGCAGGCCGTAGGCGGCGGCGCGGTCGAAGTCGAGGCGCGGATTGGTCTCGAAGAAGTGGAAGTGGGAGGTGACGGAGACGGGGACGGTCGCGGTGTTGGTCACGGTCAGCCGCAGGACCGCCTCCGGGTCGGTGTGGCCGGGACCCGGGAGCAGTGCGCCCGGCCCCGCCTCGCCCCGCCCGCCGCCCCCGATCGGGTCGGTGACCACCGCGAGCCGTGAGCCGTCGTCGAAGACGGCCTCGACGTGCACCTCGGTGACGACGTCGGCGACGCCGGGCAGCACGTCGGCCGGGCCGAGGACGGAGCGGGCGGCCTCGACGGCCTCGGCGAGCCGCCTGCCGTCCCGGGCCGCCTCGCAGACGGTGTCCGCGATCAGCGCGGTGGCCTCCGGCACGTTGAGCCTGAGGCCCCGGGCGCGGCGGGCCCGGGCCAGCTCGGCGGCTCCGAAGAGCAGCAGCCGGTCGCGTTCCGTGGGGGTCAGTCGCACGTCCCGGTACCTCCTTCGCTTCCTCTTGGCATGCCCGGCTTGGAGCAACACTCTAAACGCACCGTTGCGAGAAGGGAACCATTGACATCAACATCAAGGTCACCCACATTGAACGTCGCTCTAACTCTCGGGCGGCCGTCGAAGGAGACCAGCCATGCCGATCGAACAGCGCGGAGTCGACACCATCCCGGACGGTGAACGCACCAGCGGTCCCAAGGACCTGGTCTCGATCCTGCTCGGCTCCAACCTCTGCCTCGGCGTGATCATCTTCGGCTGGCTGCCGCCGTCCTTCGGGCTCGGCTGGTGGGCGTCGGTGAGCGCGATCGTGGCGGGCACGGTGGCCGGCACGGCGTTCACGGCTCCGCTGGCCCTGGTCTCACTGCGTACCGGCACCAACCTGTCCACCTCCTCCGGCGCCCAGTTCGGGGTGCGCGGGCGGCTGGTCGGCTCGGTGGTGGGCCTGCTGCTGGCCCTCGGCTACACCGCGCTGACCGTGTGGATCGGCGGCGACGTGACGGTGGGCGTGCTGAACCGGCTGTTCGGGCTGCCGGCCGACGGGGTGTCGTACGCCGTGGTCTACGGGGTGCTCGCGGCGGCGACCGTGGCGGGCGCGGTCTACGGCTACCGGGTCCTGCTCGCCATGTCCAAGGTGCTCGCCGTCGGCATGACCGCCCTGCTGATCCTCGGGATCATCGCGTACGCGCCGCACTTCACCACCTCGCCGCTGCCGGACGCGGGCGGCTGTCTGCTCGGCGGCTTCTGGCCGACGTGGTGCCTGGCGGCGGTCGCGGCGGGGCTCTCCGGGCCGGTCGCCTTCGTCACCCTGCTCGGCGACTACACCCGCTACATCTCCCCCGCCCGCCACTCCTCCCGCCGGGTCCTGCACGGGACCTGGCTGGGGCTGCTCCTGGGCCTGCTGGTGCCGCAGCTGTTCGGCACCTTCACCGCGTACGCGGCGCGGTCGGCGACGGACTACGCGGGCCCGCTGGTGTCCGCCTCCCCCGCCTGGTACCTGATCCCGCTCCTGCTCTCCGCCTCGGCGGGCTCGGTCGGCAACGCGGGCCTGATGCTGTACTCGATGGGCCTGGACCTGGACGCGATCCTGCCCCGCGCGTCCCGGGCCCGCGCCACCTGCACGGTCGCGATCGTCGCCACGGCCTGCGTCTTCGTCGGCCACTACGCCTGGAACGCGCAGTCCGCGATGACGTCCTTCGTGCTCCTGCTGACGTCGATCGGCACCCCCTGGGCGGTCATCACCCTGATCGGCTTCCGCCGCTGCCGCGGGGTCTACGACGCCGACGCGCTCCAGGTCTTCAACCGCCGGTCACACGGCGGGATCTACTGGTACCGGGCCGGCTGGAACGTCCGGGCCACCTTCTCCTGGGCCGTGGGCGCGGGCGTGGGCCTGCTGGCGGTCTCCCTCCCGTCGTACGAGGGACCGCTGCTGTCGCTGACCGGCGGCGTGGACTGCAGCTTCCTGCTGTCGGGCCTGGTGGGCGGCGCGCTCTACCTGCTGCTGCCCGCACGCACGGCCGGCCCGACCCGGCCGGCCGCCGAGGACGACGCCCGCGCGGCGGCGCGTCCCAGCCCCACCGGCGTCTGAGACCGGGCCCGTCCGTCCCGTGGCACCGAACCGGCGACCGGCACCCGGCCGCCGCGCCGGTCGCACCGGACCCCGGGCCCGCCGGCGACCTGCTCGCCCCGCACACCGGCCGGCGTCGAGGCAGTCCGGGGGCAGGGCCGCGCCCGGCCGGTGCCGGGGTGCGGCATCGCGTCTGCGTCCGGGGTGTCCCGCCACCCGCCGGCGCACCTCCCCCGCGGGGGAGACGGCGCGTGGCGCGCGGACGGCCGGACCGGTCAGCCGAGCTCGTGCATCCAGCCGTGCTTGTCGACAACCTTGCCGCGCTGGATGTCGAGAAGGGCCTCACGGAGCTTCATGGTCACCTCGCCCGGCTCACCGCCCGACTGCAGCCACTCGGCGCCGCTGCGCTTGACCGTGCCGACCGGGGTGATGACGGCCGCCGTGCCGCAGGCGAAGACCTCGGTGAGGGTGCCGTTCTCCGCGTCGCGCTGCCACTGCTCGATGGAGACCCGCGCCTCCTCGGACTCGTAGCCGAGGTCGCGGGCGACGGTGAGGAGGGAGTCACGCGTGACACCCTCGAGGATCGAGCCGCTGAGGGTCGGCGTGACGATCTTGTCTCCGTACACGAAGTACAGGTTCATGCCGCCCAGTTCCTCGACCCACTTGTGCTCGACCGCGTCGAGGTAGCAGACCTGGTCGCAGCCCTGGGCGGCGGCCTCGGCCTGGGCGAGCAGGGAGGCCGCGTAGTTGCCGCCGGTCTTGGCGTCGCCCATGCCGCCGGGGACGGCGCGCACCCGGTCCTCGGAGGCCCAGATGGAGACCGGCCGGACCCCGCCCGGGAAGTAGGCGCCGGCCGGGGAGGCGATGACCAGGAAGAGGTACTCGTTGGCCGGCTTGACGCCCAGACCGACCTCAGTGGCGATCATGAAGGGGCGCAGGTAGAGGGACTCCTCGCCGCCGTGGGCCGGAACCCAGTCCTTGTCCTGCTGGACGAGCAGGTCACAGGCCTCGATGAAGGTCTCCACCGGCAGTTCGGGCATGGCGAGGCGGCGGGCGGAGCGCTGGAAGCGCTTGGCGTTCTGGTCGGGACGGAAGGTGGCCACCGAGCCGTCCGGGCGGCGGTAGGCCTTCAGTCCCTCGAAGATCTCCTGGGCGTAGTGCAGGACGTTGGTGGCCGGGTCGAGGGGGATCGGCGCGTACGGAACGAGCTGGCCGTCGTGCCAGCCACGGCCCTCGGTCCACTTGATCATCACCATGTGGTCGGTGAAGTGGCGGCCGAATCCGGGGTTGGCGAGGATCGCCTCGCGCTCGGCGGCGGCGAGCGGATGCGCGGACGGCTTGAGCTCGATCGTGGGCGTCGTCATGAGTGGTAATCCTTCACCGGTTGTAGTGATGGGCCGCGCTCACGCCCGTACGCCGGTGTCCACTGGTAGGACGTCCGAGCATTCCCTCGTACCGCGGCTCCGCGTTCGATTATCGCGCGGGGGCCGGGGCGGAAGGAATCAGGGTGAAAGCGGACCCGGGGTTGATGGTGGCACCCGGCGGCAGACATGGGGAAGCCGCCGGGCGCTTGTGCGACCCGGCGGCTTCGAAGTGGTTCGGCGGCGCGGCGGGTCAGCCGGCTACTCGTACGGCGAGGGCGTCGCCGATCTCCGAGGTGGAGCGGGCGGGCCTGCCCTGGCGTTCGGTGAGGTCGGCGGTGACCGCCTCCTCGATCCGGGCGGCCTCCGCGTCGTAGCCGAGGTGACGCAGCAGCAGGGCGACGGACAGCACGGTGGCCGTGGGGTCGGCCTTGCCCTGGCCCGCGATGTCCGGCGCGGAACCGTGGACCGGCTCGAACATCGAGGGGAACTCGCGGGAGGGGTTGATGTTCCCGCTCGCGGCGACGCCGATCCCGCCGGAGACGGCCGCGGCGAGGTCGGTGATGATGTCGCCGAAGAGGTTGTCGGTGACGATCACGTCGAAGCGGGCCGGATCGGTGACCAGGTAGATGGTCGCCGCGTCGACGTGGATGTAGTCCGTGGTGACGTCGGGGAACTCCCCGGCCACCTTGTTGAAGACGTTCGTCCACAGGTGCCCGGCGAAGGTCAGCACGTTGTTCTTGTGGACCAGCGTGAGCTTCTTGCGCGGGCGGGCCTGGGCGCGGGCGAAGGCGTCCCGGACGACCCGCTCCACACCGTAGGCCGTGTTGACGGACACCTCGGTGGCGACCTCGTGCTCGGTGCCCTTGCGGATGGTGCCGCCGTTGCCGGTGTACGGGCCCTCGGTGCCCTCGCGGACCACGACGAAGTCGATCTGCGGGTCGCCGGCCAGCGGAGTGGCGACACCCGGGAGGAGCTTCGACGGACGCAGGTTGACGTGGTGGTCGAAGGCGAAGCGGAGCTTGAGCAGGAAGCCGCGCTCCAGGACACCGGAGGGGACGCTGGGGTCGCCGATCGCGCCCAGCAGGATGACGTCGTGCTTCTTCAGCGCGTCGAGGTCGGCGTCCGTGAGGGTCTCACCGGTGGCGTGATAACGCTGGGCACCGAAGTCGTACTCCTTGGTCTCCAGCTTCACGTCCTCGGGGAGGACGGCGGAGAGGACCTTGAGGCCTTCGGCCACGACTTCCTGCCCGATGCCGTCACCGGGGATCACTGCGAGATCGATGCTGCGAGACATGTCGGCACCCTACTCCCCGTCCCATGGGATGACACACGGTGTCCGCCATCCGGACACCGCGGGTCGTCGCGCAGCCTGGCGTTCACCCGTACGTGTGGCTGGTGTTGGCCGTCGCTGGCACGTTGTTCCCATGGACCTTCCCGACTTCGGCATTCCGCCGCGGCTCGCCGCCCGGATGAGCACGGCCGAGCAGTACGCGTACCTGCGCGGCCGCCTGGTGAGCCGCCGCGCGCTGGTGACGGCGGGCACGATGGCGGGTGCCGGCCTGGTCACCGGGTGCGCGACGAAGTCGGCGACCCCGGCGCCGGACACCTCGGCGGTGCGCGGGGCGGCCGTCGTGCCGTTCGGCCGCCATCTCGCCTTCGGCGCCGACCCGAGGACGCGGATGCGGATCTCCTGGCAGGTGCCGTTCGCGGTGAAGAAGCCGTTCGTGCGGATCGGCACGCGCCCGGACGATCTGGGCCGGCGCGTCGCCGCGGAGATCCGGCACCTGCACACGCCCGGGATGCGGGGGGTGCGGCCGGTGGTCGAGCAGTACTACGTCCACGCGGCCCTGGACGGCCTGACCCCGGGGACGACGTACTACTACGGCGTCGGCCACGACGGCTGGGACCCGGCCGCCCCCGGCCACCGCTCCTCCATCGCCCCCTTCCGGACCGCGCCCGCGAGTCCGGAGCGGTTCGTGTTCACTGCCTTCGGCGACCAGGGCGTCAGCCAGGCCGGAAAGGCCGCCGACAACGCGCTGCTGAAGCAGGACCCGGCCTTTCACCTCCACGCGGGTGACATCTGCTACGCGGACGGCAACGGCTCCGGCCGTACCTCCGACGGCTACGACGCCCGCGAGTGGGACCGGTTCCTGCGGCAGAACGACCCGGTGGCACGCTCGGTCCCCTGGATGGTGACGACCGGCAACCACGACATGGAGGCCTGGTACTCCCCCGACGGCTACGGCGGCCAGTACGCCCGCTTCGCCCTGCCCGACAACGGCTTCGACCCGCGCGGGGCGCCGGGCGTGTACTCCTTCACCTACGGCAACGTCGGCTTCGTGGCGCTGGACGCCAACGACGTGTCGTACGAGATCCCCGCCAACCTCGGTTACAGCGGCGGCCGGCAGACGAAGTGGCTGGAGGAGAGGCTGAAGCAGCTGCGGACCACGCCGGACGTCGACTTCGTGGTCGTCTTCTTCCACCACTGCGCGTACTCGACGTCCTCGCACGCCTCCGACGGCGGGATCCGGGCCGCCTGGCTGCCGCTGTTCACCAGATACCAGGTGGACCTGGTCGTCAACGGGCACAACCACGTCTACGAGCGCACCGACGCGGTGAAGGGCGGCGGGGTCGGGCGCGCGGTCCCGGTCGGCGGCTCGACCGACCCGACGCGGGACGGGATCGTGTACGTCACCGCGGGCGGCGGTGGGCGTGACCTGTACTCGTTCCCGTCCGGCGTCAAGGACAGCTACGAGGGGCACGTCACCCGGCACGGCGCGGTGCGCAGCTTCCACTGGGCCGAGGGGCAGCACAACGTGGCGGAGACCGTGGAGTGGTCGCGGGTGCGGTACACCGGCTTCTCGTTCCTCAAGGTCGAGGCGGAGGCGGGTACCACCCCGAGGCTGAGGGTGTCCGCGCTGGCGCAGAGCGGTGCGCGGATCGACCACTTCGAGATACGCCGCGGCGGCTGACCCCGGCGGGCCGGTACCGCGCCGTCCGCGCGGGCACGCCCCGGAGTACGGCACGGCGTCCCGGCCGCGCCGTACTCCGTGCGGATACGGCTCCCGTACAAGGGCGTTACACGTGTTACCGGCGGTCCCGGGTGGGATCAGTGGCCGGTCTCGCCGCCGTTGTCACGGCGGTCGAGGGCGCGCTGGAGTGCGGCGGCGGCGTTCTTGCGCTCGGACTCGCTGGTCCGGGACACGTGGCGGACGCGGCGGCGGACGGTCGTCTCGGCCATGGGAATCGACTCCTTCGGCATACACAGGGAGTACGGCAATGGGGGGTTGCGAGACGCCGGAAGGGGCGGGGAGCGGTGCCGCAGGGGTTGCCTGCACGGGGCCCGGCTCACGACCGCCATTCGCTTGATCGAGCGAGACGTTCGGCTCCTACAAAAATAGGGGAGCGGCCCGCTTCTGTCTGCACAATTACTCGGACTTCCTACTATCTGAGACGGCGGAGCGGGTGACACCGCTCTGAGCTGCCCCTTCGTGCGTTCGGGGGGTCACCCGAACGAGCCGTCAGGCCGGGGTGCCGTACGGGACGGCCGGGCCGCCCGCGCATGGGAACGGGCCGGGAAGCCTGCTCGTGGGTCAGGCTTCCCGGCCCGTGCTCGGGTGGGCTGCGGGTCAGCCCATGTGCGGGTAGGAGTAGTCGGTCGGGGCGACCAGGGTCTCCTTGATCGCGCGGGTCAGCGTCCAGCGCAGCAGGTTCTGCGGGGCGCCGGCCTTGTCGTTGGTGCCGGAGGCACGGCCGCCGCCGAAGGGCTGCTGGCCGACGACGGCACCGGTCGACTTGTCGTTGATGTAGAAGTTGCCGGCCGCGTAGCGCAGCTTCTCCATCGTGTACGCCGCCGCCGCGCGGTCGCCGGCGATGACCGAGCCGGTGAGCGCGTACTCGGACACCGACTCCATCTGGGTCAGCATCTCGTCGTAGCTGTCGTCCTCGTAGACGTGCACGGCGAGGAACGGACCGAAGTACTCGGTGCGGAAGACCTCGTTGTCCGGGTCGGAGCACTCGACGACGGTCGGGCGGACGAAGTAGCCGACCGAGTCGTCGTAGGAGCCGCCCGCGACGATGGTGCAGGTCGGGTCCTCCTTGGCGCGGTCGATCGCGGCCTTGTTCTTGGCGAAGGCACGGTCGTCGATCACGGCGCCGATGAAGTTCGACAGGTCGGTGACGTCACCCATGGTGAGGTGCTCGATCTCGGCGGCGAACTCCTCCTTGAAGCCGGAGTTCCAGATGGACGCCGGGATGTACGCGCGGGAGGTCGCCGAGCACTTCTGGCCCTGGTACTCGAAGGCGCCACGGGTCAGCGCGGTCTTGAGCACCGCGCGGTCGGCCGACGGGTGGGCGACCACGAAGTCCTTGCCGCCGGTCTCGCCGACCAGACGCGGGTAGGTGCGGTACTTCTCGATGTTGTTGCCGACCGTCTTCCACAGGTGCTGGAAGGTCTTGGTGGAGCCGGTGAAGTGGACGCCGGCGAGGTCGCGGTGGACCAGGGCGACCTCGGAGACCTCGATGCCGTCACCGGTGACGAGGTTGATGACGCCCTTGGGCAGCCCGGCCTCCTCCAGCAGCTGCATGAGCAGCACGGCGGCGTGGGTCTGGGTCGGGGACGGCTTCCAGACCACCACGTTGCCCATGAGGGCGGGGGCGGTGGGCAGGTTGGCCGCGATCGCCGAGAAGTTGAAGGGGGTGATCGCGTAGACGAAGCCCTCCAGCGGGCGGTGGTCCATGCGGTTCCACACGCCCGGGGAGTTGGCCGGGGGCTGCTCGGCCAGGATCTGGCGGGCGTAGTGGACGTTGAAGCGCCAGAAGTCGACGAGCTCGCAGGGGCTGTCGATCTCGGCCTGCTGGGCGGTCTTGGACTGGCCGAGCATGGTGGAGGCGGCGATGGTCTCGCGCCACGGGCCGGAGAGCAACTCGGCGGCGCGCAGGATGATCGCCGCGCGGTCGTCGAAGGACATCGCGCGCCAGGCCGGCGCGGCGGCCAGGGCCGCGTCGACGGCGTCCTGCGCGTCCTGCCGGGTGGCGTGCCGGCCGGTGCCGATGACGGCCTTGTGGTTGTGCGGCTGCACCACCTGGAACTGCTCGCCGCCGCCGAGCCGCTTCTCGCCGCCGATGGTCATCGGCAGCTCGATCGGGTTCTCGGCCAGCTCCTTGAGCTTGGCCTCCAGGCGGGCGCGCTCGGGTGAGCCGGGGGCGTAGCCGTGCACCGGCTCGTTGACGGGGGTGGGGACCTGGGTAACGGCGTCCATGAGATCCGTAGCTCCTTGTACGTGAGCGGGTGTGCCGGGAGGGGGTGGGAGTAAGGCGTGCGGCGGGCGGGAGGGGTTCGCCTCAGCCCTTGCTGAGCATGGAGCGGAGGAAGAAGCGCAGGTTCGCCGGCTTCTCCGCGAGCCGGCGCATGAAGTAGCCGTACCAGTCGGTGCCGTAGGCGGTGTAGACACGCATCCGGTGGCCCTCGGCGGCCAGCCGCAGGTGCTCGTCGCCGCGGATGCCGTACAGCATCTGGAACTCGTACTCGTTGGGCTTGCGCCCTGCGCGCCGGGCGAGTTCCTGCGCTATGGAGATGAGGCGCGGGTCGTGGGAGCCGACCATCGGGTACCCCTCGCCCTCCATGAGAGTCCCGAGGATCCGCACGTACGCCTTGTCGATCTCGTGCTTCTGCTGGTAGGCGACCTCGGCGGGCTCCTTGTAGGCGCCCTTGACCAGCCGGACCCGGCTGCCGGCCGCGGCCAGGCGGCGGGCGTCGGCCTCGGTACGGAAGAGGTAGGCCTGGATGACGCAGCCGGTCTGCGGGAAGTCCTTCCGCAGTTCCTCGTGGATGGCGAACATCGAGTCGAGGGTGGTGTGGTCCTCGGCGTCGAGGGTCACGGTGGTGCCGATGGCGGCGGCGGCCTCGACGACCGGGCGGACGTTGGCGAGGGCCAGCTCGTGGCCGCCGTGGAATGCAGGTGCGGGCCCGGAGGGCCCTTCGAGCAGGGTGGTGGTGGGCGACGGGAGGGCCTGGCCGAACATCGACAGCTTCACCGACATCTCGACGCGTTCGCCGAGACCGAGGTCCCGCAGCCGGTCGATCAGCGCCAGGTACGCGTCCCGGGCGGCGGTGGCCTGCTCCGGGGTGGTGATGTCCTCGCCGACGACGTCCATGGTCAGCTCCAGGCCGCGGCCGGTGAGCTGCTCGATGATCGGGACGATGTCGTCGACCGACTCACCGGGGATGAAGCGGTCGACGACCTGCTTCGTCACCGGGGCAGCCGAGATGAGACGACGCATCCGGTCGCTGCGCGACGCGGCGAGAATCACGGGACCCAGCACGGGGCACCTCCACAACACATGCCAGAACGGCCGCGATCCGACGAGGTGGATACGGCACGGAGAACCACCGTGAAAGTTAGAGATCCCTCCGATCGTGAGCCATCGACAGCTGTCACGCATCCGTGCCGCCGATCTCAGACAGATGTATGAAGGCACTGGGGAATTGCGGGAGAATGCCCGGGTGACGTCGGAATTCAAGGGTGACTACCAGGAGCTGGTCGACGAGATCTCCGAGCTGCTGGGCGTCCCGGCGACCCTGGAGAACCGCGACTTCGAGCTGCTCGCCTTCGGGGCGTACGACAGCGAGGGCGACCTCGATCCCTCGGCGCTGGACCCGGTCCGGACCCGCTCGATCCTGACCCGGCGCTCCACGGCGGCGGTCCGCACCTGGTTCGAGGGGTTCGGCATCACCCGGGCGACCGGACCGGTCCGCATCCCGCCGACGCCTGAGGCGGGGGTGTACCGGGGAAGGATCTGCCTGCCGGTACGCCATCGGGGTGTGGTCCTCGGCTATGTGTGGCTGCTGGACGACGATCCGGGTCCGACCGACGCCCAGCTGGCCGCCGCCATGGGGGTGGCGGGGCGGATCGGCGCCCTGCTCGCCGACGAGGCGCAGGCGGGAGCGGGCCTGGGCCGGGAGCTGCGGGCGGTGCTGGTCGCGGAGCACGGCTGGCAGCGGGACATGGCGGTGGCGGAGTTCCGTACCGCCCTCGGCGTCCGCGCGGACGGTCCGCACACGATGGTCTGCGTCGCCCCCTGGCCGTCCGCCGACCCGGACGACGCCCCGTCCCCGCGCACGGTCCCGCACGCCACCGCCCTGTGCACGCTGCCGTGGGGGACCGCGGGCCACTGCCTCGCCGTCCTGGTCCGGCTGCGCAGCACGGACACGGCCACCCCCGCCCTGACGGCCGCCACGCGTCTGCTCAGGGAGGCGGAGGAGGCCCGGCCGGCCCCGGTGCGCGGGGCCGGGGCGCGCCCGGCCGCCGCCGTCACCGCGGGGTTCACCGGCACGGCCGCGGCAGCACAGGGCCGCGCCGCCGGGGTGGGCGAGGCCCGGACGGGCCTCGCGGACCTGGGCACGGTCTGGCAGGAGGCCGCGGCCGCCACCCGCGCCGCGCTGGCCGAGCCGCGGTTCGGGCCGGTCGCCGAGTGGGCGCGCATCGGCCCCTACCGGCTGCTGACCACGCTGCCGGTAGGGGCCTCGCACGATCCCGCGGTGGCCGCCCTGCTCACCCCGGCCCACCGCGAACTGGCCCGTACCGCCGAGGCGTACCTGGACTGCGCGGGCCAGGCGGGCCGCACGGCCGGGGCCCTCGGCATCCACCGGCAGACCCTGTACTACCGGCTGTCCCGCGTGGAACAGCTCACCGGCCTCGACCTGGACGACGGGGAGGACCGGCTGCTGCTGCACATGGCGTTGAAGAGGGCGCGGCTGTAGTCGCTGGTCGGCGTATGCTCAGCCTGCTGGTACGTCCGGCTGTCAACGGGGGTCTGACATGGGTGACTTCACGAGAACCACCGCGGCGACGGCGCAGGACGTCCCGGGGGACGCGGCCGGCCGGCGCGGCCGGGGCCGTCGGCCGGCCCGGGCGGCGGCCGCCCTGCTCGCCCTCGCCGTACTGGCGGGCGGGGCCGTGTGGCTGCTGCGGGACGAGCTGTTCCACCCCTTCGGCGACGACCGGGCCTGCTCCGGCAGCGACCAGCGGCTGCCCGGCACGATCAGCGCCGGCGGTACCCGGATCCCCGCCGACGCCTCCGACGTGCACTACTACGTCCACAACGGCAGCGCCGCGCTCACCTTCGAGAGCGGCCTGCTCGCGGACTACCTGCGCAGCGCGGGCCTCGTCCCACGGGACGGGGAGCTGTTCGCCGAGACGTACGGCACCAGGGGCGTCGCCGGCGAGGGATTCGCCCTCCCGGCGGGGCTGTGCGGCACCGCCCTGCGGGACCCGGTCTTCACCTACCGGACCGTGAACGGCGTCGGCGTCACCGTCGAACGCTCACCGCTGTTCGGCGACTCCCTCCGCTTCCCGGCCCGCGCGGTGATCACCTACCCCGTCGGCTGACGGCCGGTCAGGCGCGGGTCGCGGCCTCGACGATCCGGCGCAGGCCGTCGGTGAGCGCCTCGCCGTCGGGTGCGGTCTTCGGGTCGAAGGTCCAGCGCGCGATGAGGCCGGACATCAGCGTCATGTAGAACTGGCCGAGGGTGTCGGCGGTCTCGTCGGACACCTGCTCCTCCGGTACCCCCATCAGCAGTGCGGTCAGCCCCCGGCCGCCCTCGCGCTGGGACCGCGCCAACTGGTCCCGCACCTCGGGCATCTGGTCGCCCATCACCATGATCTCCATGCCGAGCCGCCACATCGAGCCGGGCTCGCGCATGCTGTCGACGATGTTCGACCACACCTCACGGAACCGCTCCAGGGAGCCGGGCGCGCCGGTGAGCCCGCCGTCGCCGCCCTCGAAGGACATCTCCTCCACCAGCGCGATGTAGGCCTGCGCGAGCAGCGCGTCCTTGGAACCGTAGTGGTAGCCGATCGAGGCGAGGTTGGTCCCCGACTCCTTGACGATGTCGCGCGCCGTCGTCCGCGCGAACCCCTTCTCCAGCAGGCAGCGCTTGGCGCCTTCCAGCAGATCCTCACGGTGTCCCATGCGGGCCACCCTACCCCGGGATCCATACAACCGTCCCAGACAGATGACTTATACAATCGTTCTAGACAGTCGTTTAAGACGCCCGTACATTCCTTGGCATGACGAACCCGACGAGCACGACCACGAGCACGACCACGAGCACAGCCGAGACCGACTACCGTGCGGGTCGCCGCGAATGGACCGCACTCGGGGTGCTGATGCTGCCGCTGCTCCTTGTCTCCATGGACGTCTCGGTCCTGTACTTCGCGCTTCCGGCGATCGGCGCCGACCTCCGCCCGAGCGGCACCCAGCAGCTGTGGATCCTGGACATCTACGGCTTCGTCCTGGCCGGTCTGCTGATGACGACGGGCGCTCTCGGCGACCGCATCGGCCGCCGGCGGCTGCTGCTGATCGGCGCCACGGCCTTCGGCGGCGCCTCGCTGCTCGCCGCGTACGCCGACAGCGCCGGGACCCTGATCGCCGCCCGTGCGCTCCTCGGCATCGGCGGCGCGACCCTGATGCCGTCCACGATGGCCCTGCTGCGGACGATGTTCACCGACCCCGGGCAGCGGGCGAAGGCGATCGGCCTGTGGTCCGGTGTGATGACGGGCGGCATCGCGCTCGGCTCGGTGATGAGCGGGATCCTCGTGGAGCACTTCTGGTGGGGCTCGGTCTTCCTGGTCAACCTGCCCGCGATGGTGCTGCTGCTGGTGCTCGGCCCGATCCTGCTCCCCGAGTCCAGGAACCCCTCCCCCGGCCGCTTCGACTGGCTGAGCGTCCCGCTCTCGATGGCCGCCGTGCTCCCGGTGGTCTACGGCGTGAAGGAGATCCCCTCAGAGGGCTGGCGCCCGCTGTACGTCGTCTCGGTCACCGTCGGCCTGCTCTTCGCCGCGCTCTTCGTCCGGCGCCAGCGCACCGGCGCCTCCCCGCTGATCCCGCCGGGCCTGCTGAAGGGGCACGGCTTCACCCCGGCACTGGTCCTGACCCTCGTCGCCTCGCTCGCCATGATGGGATCGGCGATCTACACCACGCAGTACCTGCAGGCGGTGCTCGGCAAGAGCCCTCTGGAGGCCGCGCTGTGGAGCCTGCTGCCCTCGGTCTTCATCGGGGCCGCCGGTCCGCTCACGGCACAGCTGGTCCAGCGGGGCGTCGACCGGGGCTACGTCGTCGCCGGCGGCTTCACGGCCATGGCGGCCGGGTTCGTCCTGCTCGCCCTCGTCGGCACCGACTCGCTGTGGCTGGTGCTGGCCGGGGCCGGCGTCCTGGCCTGCGGGATGGTCGCGATCATGTCCCAGTTGACCGACCTCGCGATGACCAGTGCGCCGGTGGAACAGGCGGGCACCGCCTCCTCGCTGCTGGAGACCGGCACGGAGTTCGGCGGGGCGCTCGGCATGGCGGTGCTGGGGTCGGTCGGTACGGCGGTCTACCGTCACGAGATGCCGGCCACGGCTCCGGCGGCGGCCCGCGAGACGCTGGGCGGCGCGCTGGCCACGGCGGGCCGGCTGCCGGGGCCCACGGGAGACGCCCTGCTGCACACCGCGCGGGAGGCGTTCACCAGCGGCATGCAGGGAGCGGCGATCACCGGGGCGCTGCTGCTGGTGCCTGCGGCGGCGGGGGCGGCGGTGACGCTGCGCAGGATCGGCAAGTAGCCGAAGACACGGGTGCGGGGCGGGCCGAGAGTCTCTCCCCCCCCCCCCCAAACCCTGACACAGGGGTGATACCAGGTTAACCCACAG